>JAUNJS010000459.1:0-497 GCA_030533125.1 Eubacteriales bacterium
CCGTATCCACGCCGCGCAGCGCCTTCAGCTCCCCGCCGTTGAAATGCTTGGTCAGTCCCCGGACAGAGATAATGACCTCGTTCGACTTATTCTCAGTGGTCACTGGCGCGCAGCCTCCTTTCCAGCTTCCCGACCAGCCAGGTAAAGAACATGACCATGACCAGATAGATCAGCGCGACCGCGATCAAAGGCATGAACGCGGAATAGGTTACGCCGCGGATGATATCGCCGCCCTTGGTCAGATCCTTGACCGCCACATAGCCGGAAACCGAGGTTTCCTTCAAAAGCACGATAAACTCGTTCGCAAGCGCCGGCAGCACGCTCTTCATCGCCTGGGGGATAATGATATGCCGCATGGTCTGGACATAATTGAAGCCAAGGCTCCGGCCGGCCTCCAGCTGTCCGCGGTCCACGCTCATTATGCCGCCGCGGATAATTTCCGCCACATAGGCGCCGCTGTTGATCCCGAAGGCCAGCATGGCGATCAGGACACCGTT
>JAUNJS010000459.1:530-2739 GCA_030533125.1 Eubacteriales bacterium
GAAAATGATGTAATACATGATCATCAGCTGGATGACCACAGGGGTTCCGCGAATCACGGTCAGATAGAACTTGCACACCCCGTTCAGGGCGCCGAGAACTGTTTTCCCCGGGCCTTTGCGCATATTCTCGCTGTTCTGATCCCAGGTGGAACGGATGGTGGCCACCAGAATACCGATTACGACGCCCAGCAGCACGGCGCCCAGCGTGATCTCCAGGGTGACAACCAGGCCGTTCAGCAGATAGGTCCAGCGGTTGTCGTCCAGAAAGTTCAGCTTGAAATCCGCCGCCAGCTGACTCATCTGCTTGCCGGGGGTGATCTTCGCGGCCGCCGACTGCGCAAGCTCCACCGCCTCGTCTTCCGTGGAAGTTCCGGGCATGGAAACATGCACGCCGATGCAGGCGTCCTTATACGGCGAGGCCAGGTAAAGGCTCACCGCCTGCTCCCCGTCCTTCTTCTCCCTGACCAGGACACAGGAGGTTTTCGCCTCCTGTCCTTCGGCGTCCTTCGTATCCGCGGCCAGAATCCCGCAGGGGGACGCGCCGTCCAGCGCGGACGCCTCTTCGAGCGTCATCCGTTCAGGCGTAACCAGCACTTCCCCGGGATTCTTCTCCGGATCTTTTCCGCGATAGAGGAAAGAGGTCGTGATCGGATCCCCGTCCGGATCCGCCGCACTGCTGTCCGCCTTGTAATCCTTCGGGGCGTAAACGTCAGCCAGTTTCACATAGGCAGATCCGCCGTCCTCGCTGCTCTGCCCGACCAGCCATGTCGGTTTGATGCCTTTGACCTTTCCGTCCTCGATCTTCAGCACATCCGCATGATAAAAGGAGGTGAAATAAACGATGACAGCGATGACAGCCACAACCGCCACCGCAACACCGATTTTGAGCCATTTCCGGCTTTTGCTTTTCATCTGCTTCTCTCCAGGTCCTGTTTATAACGAGCAATCGGGAGCGAGTGCTCGCTCCCGTATTGCTGTTTCACGGCATGTGGAATTTTTATTCCGCCGGGATATACTTATCAACGATGGTCTTCACGGTCCCATCATCGATCAGCTCTTTCAGGGCGGCGTTGATCTTGTCCAGCAGTTCCTTGTTCTCCAGGGCAACCGCGATGGCATAGTCTTCCACCGCATACTGGGTATCCAGGATAACCAGGCCTTCGTTGGCCGCCACGTAAGCCTTCGCGGGCTGATTGTCAATGATGACGCAGTCCACCTTGCCGGTCTTCAGCGCTTCCACGGCATCCGCGCCGACGGGGAACTTGGAAACACGGTCCTCACCGAAATCGTCCGTGCAGTAAATGTCGCCGGTGGTGGCATCCTGAACGCCGACTTTCCAGGTCGCGCCTTCGGCGTACAGATCGTCAACGCTCTTGATCTCGGAGCCTTCCTTGACGATAATCGCCTGGATGCCGGTCGCATAGGTCTCAGAGAAATTCACGCTCTGCAGACGCTCTTCGGTCACGGTCATGCCGGCCATGCCGATATCAACCTTTCCGGTGGTCACGGCGGGGATAATGGCTTTGAACTCCATGTCCTCGATTTTCAGTTCCATGCCGAGCTTCTCGGCGATGGCAGCGGCGATCTCGGCGTCGATGCCGACGATCTGCTCGTTCTCATAATACTCATAGGGCGGGAAGCTGGCATTGGTCCCCATGGTCAGGGTGTCCGCCATCGCGGCGGCAACTGTGCCGAGCATCATCAGAGCAACCAGCAAAGCGATCAGTTTCTTCATCTTCATTTCCTCCTCAAAAATCCTTATCTCCTGTGGAATGGCGTCAGTATAGCACCGCCTATACCCCTTGTCAATAGAATATTTGCATTTTTATGCAATATTATTTTATATCATTGCATATTATGCATAAATACAACGGATAAACAGGGGTTTCAGTTGTTTTTATGCAGCCATGCCCTCTTCCCGGCATTTCCCGGTCACGCGCAGTCATCCCGCTCCCCGGGCTCCGCGGGATCCCGCATCATTTCGTCCGGATCCGCGGAGGACCAGGAAGGCGTAAACGCACTGCCGCCATTCATCTTGTAATACCCCCTGAAGATCCGGTCGACCGCGATCCGGACGCCCTCCGGATCCGTTCCAAGGAGAATAATCAGGAACTGCTGACGGCTGTAACGGGTCAGCACATCCACGTTCCGGATTGCCTGACGGATTGCCTGTTCCATGCAGAACATGGATTTCTCCAGCTCCTCCAGC
>JAUNJS010000117.1 GCA_030533125.1 Eubacteriales bacterium
CAGGAATGCTGAAAACGGGAGAGTCCGGAAGCTGCTGCATTCAGAACAAATCAATAAAACAACAAACTAACATCTGTCATAAAGCAGGGCCGACGTAACACAAAACGATACGTCGGCCCCGCTGCTCTTTTCAAAATCTGAAAAAGCCATTTGCCAAAGAAGTTATTCTTTAAAAATATCAGATTTTTTGCTTCTATGGTACAATGAACTACAGTATTCTGGAAACAGGTCAGGAGGGAAATTCATGAAACTTGTCCAGCTGGAGTATTTCTGCGCGGTCTGCCGCTACCACAGCATCACGAGGGCGGCAGAGGAGCTCTATGTGACGCAGCCGACGATCTCGGTCGCGATCCGGGAGCTGGAGAAGGAGCTGAAGCTCCGGCTTTTCCACCATGAAAAGAACAGGATCTACCTCACACAGGAGGGAGAGGCATTCTACCGGCGTGCGGACGCGCTGCTGCGGGAGAGCCGGGCGATGGTGGCGGAATTCTCTTCACTGGGAGAGAAGGAAAAGCCGATCCGTATGGGGATCCCGCCGCTGGTCAGCATGGTTTTCTTCCCTTCGCTGACGGACGGCTTTTATGAGAAAACGGAAATCCCTGTGCAGCTTCTGGAGTACGGCTCCGTGAAAGCCTGCAACATGGTACAGTCGGAGGAACTGGACCTGGCGCTGGTCAATATGGATTTTTACAATATCGACCAGTTCAACGCCCATGTCCTGATGGAGGATTCCTACGTGTACTGCGTGGGACGGGAGCACAGATACGCAAAGCAAAAAGAAGTTACTTTTGAAATGCTTGGAGATGAGAAGATCATCCTCTTCAACACGGATTCCGTCCAGAATGAAACAGTGAAGAGCCGTTATGTTTCCATGGGCATCACACCTGACGTGCTGGCGTATACCAGTCAGCTGTACACGATCCTGAACTTCCTTCGCGGCGGGGACTGCGGCGCCTTCCTGTACTCGGCGCTGGCAGTGAATCCCCGGGATTTCGTCCAGCTGCCGATCACGCCCCGGATTACCAGCAAGTTCGGTATTATATGGAAGAAGGGCGTATTCATCCCCGAGCGCACGATGAAATTCATCGAGTACCTCAAAAAGCATCCGATGCGGAACGCATAGAATTGACGCAGGATTGTCCCCGGGATTTCCGGTGACAATCCCGTTTTTTGCTGCAGGCCGGCGAAAAGAACGAAACGAGACAAAAGGAGACAAAAAGAAACAGGGGACGTTTCTCTGCCTTCAAATTCAGATAAAAGGGGTTGCCTTTGCCTAAAAATCTGAAAAAGAGACAGAGTGCCGTCCTCTGTCTGCATCAGCCTGATTATTGGCATAAATTTTAACTATGAACTATTAAAAATCAACAATTTTACTTTTCCCTATCTCTCACATACAATATAGACAGATCAGATGAGACCGGCCGGATCATCCTTCTAAAAAGAGTTTTTTACAGTATCACACGGATCACATAAAGAGAGATGTGAACGGGGAGATATGGACGAGGAGGGAAGAGAATCATGAGTCCAGCCACTATTACACTGTTGTTTTTGGCATTTGCCGTTGTCATGTTTGTCACGGAAAAGATTCCGTTGGGCTTGACGTCGATGATCGTCTGCGTAGGTCTGTGTGTCACAAAAGTCCTGGATGTCAAGACCGCTTTCGCGGGCTTCATCGATTCCAACGTCATCCTGTTCGTCGCAATGTTCATCGTCGGCGGTGCGTTCTTTGAGACGGGGATGGCAAATGAGATTGGCGGTATCGTCACAAAGTTTGCAAAGACGGAGAGGAGCCTGATTGTCGCGATCATGGTGATCGTCGGCCTGATGAGCGGTGTCCTTTCCAACACGGGGACGGCGGCAGTCCTGATCCCGGTGGTGATCGGAATCGCAGCCAAGTCCGGATTCAAGCGCTCCCGCCTGCTGATGCCGCTGGTCTTCGCGGCAGCCATGGGCGGCAACCTCTCACTGATCGGCGCGCCGGGCAACATGATCGCCCAGTCGGCGCTGGAACCCCTGGGACTGAAGTTCGGGTTTTTTGAATACGCGATCGTCGGTCTGCCGATCCTGATCGCGGGAATCCTGTTCTATGCAACGATCGGTTTCAACCTTCTGCCCAACCACAATGTGGCGGACAACGGCGATTCCGCATTCGATGACACCAAGGACTTTTCAAATGTACCGCAGTGGAAAAAGACACTTTCCCTGGTCATCCTGATCCTGACACTGGCAGCCATGGTCTTTGAGGATCAGATCGGCATCAAGCTCTGTGTCTCCGGATGTATCGGCGCCATCCTGCTGATCCTGACAAAGGTTATTTCCGAGAGAGAAGCCCTGAAATCCATCGATCTCAAGACCATCTTCCTCTTCGGCGGCACGCTTTCCCTGGCCTCCGCCCTGCAGAGCACCGGCGCAGGCGAGATGATCGCGAACAAGGTTATCGGCGCTCTGGGCGACAACCCTTCACCTTATATCTTCACTTTCGTCGTCTTCATCCTCTGCTGCGTGATGACGAATTTCATGTCCAACACAGCTACGACCGCTCTGATGGCACCCATCTGCCTCTCCATCGCCCAGGGCATGGGCGCTGATCCCAGAGCCGTCCTCATGGCCTGCGTCATCGGAGGCTCCTGCGCTTACGCAACTCCGATCGGCATGCCCGCCAACACGATGGTCGTCGGTGCCGGCGGTTACAAGTTTATCGACTACGTGAAGAGCGGCTTCCCGTTGATCATCATCGCGACTATCGTCAGCATGATCATCCTGCCGATCGCCTTCCCGTTCTTCCCGGCATAACAGCATAGCCGGGAGTGCATAACAGGGTAAAGGACAGTCTGAATTTAAAACAGATTTTTAAACGCAGACATGAAAAACGGCATACATGAAAAAATAGATTGAAACAGCAAAAACTGAAGCAGAGGTTTTTAACATAGACAACAAAACAGACAAGTATTGAATCTGAAAAAGTTGATTCTGATCAAACATGATCACACAGAAAGGAGTACCCAATGTCACACGAAGCACAGGTCAAGAAACTGACAGACATCATCGCACAGTTCGTCGGATTCACCGGCATCAAGCTGCCGGACGATGTTATCGCAAAGCTCCATGAGCTCAGCGAGAAAGAGACCGACCCCATGCCGAAGGTCATCTACGAGACCATGTTCCGCAACCAGGAGCTGGCTGTAAAGCTCGGCCGCCCCTCCTGCCAGGACACCGGCGTCCTGCAGTTCTGGGTGAAATGCGGCACGCAGTTCCCCTACATTGACGATCTTGAGGCCCTTCTGAAGGAGGCCGTCGTGCAGGCGACCTTCGCGACGCCCCTGCGCCACAATTCAGTCCAGACCTTTGATGAATACAACACCGGCAAGAACGTTGGCAAGGGCACGCCCACAGTGTGGTGGGACATTGTTCCCCACTCCGATCAGTGCGAGATCTACACTTACATGGCAGGCGGCGGGTGCACGCTTCCCGGCAACGCGACTGTCCTGATGCCCGGCGAAGGCTATGAAGGTATCACGAAGTTCGTCCTTGACCGCATGACCAGCTACGGCCTGAACGCCTGCCCTCCCCTCCTCGTCGGTGTCGGCGTCGGAACCTCCGTCGAGACTGCAGCCCTCAATTCCAAGAAAGCCCTGATGCGCCCGATCGGCTCCCACAATGACAACGCCAACGCGGCAAAGATGGAGAAGCTCCTCGAGGACGGCATCAACGCGATCGGCCTCGGCCCGCAGGGCATGGGCGGAAACTACTCCGTCATGGGTGTCAACATCGAGAACACCGCCCGTCATCCTTCCGCCATCGGTGTTGCGGTCAACGTAGGCTGCTGGAGCCACCGCAGAGGCCACATCGTCTTTGACAAGGACCTCAATTTCACAGTGGACACGCATACGGGATTTGAGTACAAGGAACAGTAAGATTTTTGAAAAAACCCTGAAGACTCAAAAGGTCTGAAACAGGAAAGTCCATTCATTCAAAAGTCCTGAAGATTTTAATCATCGAAAAGATTCATTATCGAAAAGAAACTGAAGAATAAGAATAACAGTCAGGAGAAAGAAACTCCGGAATGCGAGGTATAAAATGGCAGTAGAAATCAAAGACGGCAAAAAGATCCTGGTCACTCCCGTTTCCGCGGAGGATCTGAAAGATATCCATATCGGAGACATCATCTATCTCACCGGCGATCTGACGACCTGCCGCGACGTGGCGCACCGCCGCGTTGTGGAAGAAGGCAGACAGATTCCCGTAGATGTGCGTGACGCTGCGATCCTGCATGCAGGCCCCATCATCCGTCCCCTCGGTGATGAGAAGTACGAGATGGTCTCCGTAGGCCCCACCACCTCCATGCGCATGGAGAAATTCGAATATGAATTCGTCAAGATCACAGGCGTCCGCGTCATCCTGGGCAAAGGCGGCATGAAAGAGAACACCGAGCGCGCCTGCAAGGAGTTCGGCGCAATCCACTGTGTCTTCCCTGCCGGCAACGCTGTTGTCGCAGCGACAGAGGTCGAAGAGATCGTCGAGGCGCAGTGGAAGGATCTGGGCATGCCCGAGACCCTCTGGCACAGCCACGTGAAGGAGTTCGGCCCGCTCATCGTCTCCATCGATTCCTATGGAAAGAACTACTTCGAAGAGAAGAAGGTCGAGTACAATAAGAAAAAGGATGAGCAGATCGAGATCATCAGCAGGCAGGTCGGCTTCATCAAGTAAAGACAGCTTCGCAAATGGTCAGTTTTTTCAAAACAGTTCGGGAATGGTCAGTTTTTCAAAAACAGTTCGGGTTAAGACAGCTGATCAAAATATGACTGATAAAAAACGGCTGATAAAACGCAGCTTCGCGCAGAAAACGCTGTGTACCTGAAAATCAGGAATAAAGACCCGCCCCTCCGGCTTCTGCCGGCAGGGGCGGGTTTCTTCTTAAAATTTCTATGCCGCATCCCGTCATAAACCTTTTAGAATACCGAGATAATCCCGCGGCTGGTCAACGACTGCGTACACTGTGACAGTTTTTTCATCTTCATTCACTTTGTAGAAAACAATATCTTTTTCGAGAATTAAAACCTTATATCCCTACCTGCACAAGACCATGTATCTGGGCTCTGTTTCGATATATGGAACAACACGGCCCGGGCTTCGTAGGGCTGCAGGATGCCGGCTTTGTGCGAGGCGTAGTTGGAGATGAGTTCCTTGGCCGGATTCGTGCGGGAATCGGCGTCGTCCTCTGGGAACAGGGCACAGGGCTGATCCTGATCGGTCCAATTGCAGGCGACGACGAGGGTGTGGTCATCCAGGATGCGCCGGTAGGCGTAGATGGAATCGCTTTCCATGAGGAGGGGTTCGAAGGTGCCGTAGACGACGATGGTGTGATCATGGCGCAGGCGGATCAGTTTCTGATAATAGTAGAAGACGGAGTCCGGATCCGCGAGGGCAGCTTCCGCGTTGATCTCTGTGTAGTTGGGGTTGACCATGATCCAGGGTGTGCCGGTGGTGAAGCCGGCATTTTCCGAGCTGTCCCACTGCATCGGGGTGCGGGCGTTGTCGCGGCCGATGGTGCGGATGCACTCCATCATCTCCTCACCGGAAATTAGTTTCTTCTCCGTCACGTACTGGCGGTAGGCATTGATGGACTCAATGTCCCGGCAGTCCTCCAGGGAAGAAAAAGGCATGTTGGTCATGCCCAGCTCTTCGCCCTGGTAGATGTAGGGAGTGCCTTTCTGCATGTGCAGGCAGGTGGCGAGCATCTTGGCGGAGAGGACGCGCCAGTTTGGGGTGTCATTTCCGAAGCGGGAGACGGCCCTTGGCTGGTCGTGGTTGTCCCAGTACAGGCTCCCCCAGGCTTTTCCTTCGAGCTGCAGCTGCCATTTGTTGAGGATCCGGCGGATAACGGGCATCCGGGGCTTTCCGTGGTCCCATTTTCCGATCACCTTCTGATCCGCCGCCGCGCCGTCGGTGTGCTCAAAGTGAAAGACCATGTTCAGCTCCGAACCGTCCGGCGCCGCGTATTTTTTCGCCTCATCGGTGGTGACGCCGCCGGCTTCGCCGACCGTCATGATATCGTATTTTGAGAGAACCTCCCGGTTCATTTCCTGCAGGAACTCATGGATCCGCGGCCCGTTGACTGCATAGGGGCTGAAATCCCCGTATTTTTCGCCGGGCAGAGTGATGCCGTCAGGGAATCTCTGGTCTTTGCTGAAAAGGTTCACGACGTCCATGCGGAAGCCGTCGATCCCTTTTTCACACCACCATGTCATCAGATCGTAGACTTCGCGGCGCACCTGCGGGTTCTCCCAGTTGAGATCCGGCTGTTTTTTTGAGAAGAGGTGCAGGTAGTACATGCCGGTCTCTTCGCAGTACTCCCATGCGGAGCCGGAGAAGCAGGAGCGCCAGTTGTTGGGCTCGTGCCCGTCCCGGGGATCCTTCCAGATATAGTAGTTCCGGTAAGGATTGTCTTTTGACTTTCGGCTCTCGATAAACCACGGGTGCTCGTCCGAAGTGTGATTGACGACCAGGTCCATGACGATCTTCATACCGCGCGCATGGACTTCTGCCAGCAGCCGGTCAAAATCCTCCATGGAGCCGAACTCCGTCATGATCGACCGGTAATCCGAGATATCGTAGCCGTTGTCATCATTGGGGGACCGGTAGACCGGGGACAGCCACAGGACATCCACCCCGAGCTTTTCCAGGTACGGCAGGTGCTCCGTGATTCCGTTCAGATCCCCGATTCCGTCGCCGTTGCTGTCGGCGAAGCTCCGGGGATAGATTTGATAGATGACAGATTCTTTCCACCACTTTCTTTCTTCCATATCTGTGTCATAATCTCCTTTTTGAGTGTAAAATTTTGGCTTTACATACCAGGCATATTCCGGCCTGCGGAGGCCTGGAAATATAATGATTTTCTTCATCGCGCAGTACCTGCGGCTTCAGTCCCGGGATACGCGCGCAATAAAGGAAAGTCATTTCAATGCGCAATATCCGCAGGCAAGTCCCGGATTATCTCTATTCTTATTCTTTCAAAAACCGGCAGATAAAGCAAGACCTGCAGACAGCAGGGGCAGGAAATGCCGGGGAAAGAAATACATCACGGCATGCTTTCTGAAAAACGGGACACTGATCTCCTCCGGGCAGACAAGCATCAACATGTACGACTCTCCGGACATAAAACTGACCGCTGCTGTTCACGCCCTATCGAGGGGGTGAAAACATTGCTTCGCAATGTCGTAACGGTGCGCGCGGCGATTCCAACACGCTAAAGCGTGTCGCGCTTACGCGGCGCCGCGCGCCGTTAAACTCGGGTTTTTGCGCGAAAAAGCCGCACAAAACGCCTCGAATTTTGCAGCCTGATCAGTAACAACTGACAAGTAATAGACAGGAAACAAATACGTAAAGTATTGAGATCACGGACAGTTTTTAGTACACTAAAGAGCGGAATCACAGGAGTTTGTCCTTTCCGGAAATGCAGCCGGAAAGCGATCAGGGCAGAGGACTTCCGGCGGGGCCGGCTGTCCGGAAGTGTCTGTCCCGGAAGAGGAGAGGCTATGGGAAAGATCATTCTGGTGGCGGAAAGCGGCTGTGACGTGACGGCCGACCTGAGGGAGCGCTATGGGATCCGGATCGTACCGATGCACGTGATATTCGGCGACACCATCAGGGATGACGGAACGTTTCCGCCATCGGAAGTGCTAGACTATTTCAGAAAGACCAATAAGATACCGACTACCAGCGGGGCGATGATCTATGACTTTTCCCGGGTCTTTGACGAGATTATGATTTCGGAGCCGGAGGCGTCGGTGCTGCACATCGCTTACTCCGCTGTGACGACCTGTTCCTACGACTGCGCGCGGCAGGCGGCGGAGGAGCGCCCGCAGATGCCGTTCGCGCAGGTCGATACAGGGATGTTTTCCTACGGACACTATTCCGTTGTGATCCGTATGGCGCAGATGCTCGAACAGCATCCGGAATGGACGCTGAAAGACGCGCAGGAGGCGGCACAGGATCTGGTTAATCATTCCTGTATGGCTTTTGTGCCGGACGGATTTGATTTTCTGCGGGCGAGCGGCAGGGTGCGCAACACAGCGGCGCTGGTCGGGGAACTGCTCAGGATCCACCCGCGTGTGGACCAGGTCAACGGATATCTGGTGCCCGGAAAGCGGTACCGCGGCCGCATGGACCGCGTGATTCAGGCAATGATCCGTGATTTTGTGAGAGATTATGAGACGGAAAGGCCGGAGATCTGGCTGGGCCATACGCCGGAATTTGCCGATGCATACAAAAAAGCGGCGGAGGATACTGTCCGGGAGCTTGGCTTTACGATGATACACTGGATCGAATGCGGCTGCGTGATCACCACGCATGGCGGCACAGGCTGCTTCGGCCTGTCCGGATTCGGAAAGGCTGTCCGTTAGGATAACCGGAATCCGGGGAATCCGGGAAGGCCGGTCCGGGAAGAAAGCAGGAGTCCGGGAATCCGGGAAG
>JAUNJS010000460.1 GCA_030533125.1 Eubacteriales bacterium
TACAAGACGGAACGGAAGACAGAATACAAGACGGAACGGAAAAAGCGGGGGAAAGCCCCCGGGGCGTTTCCCTTATGCTGCATGCATGGAAGGCGGAATTTGTGCAGCCTTTTACAGGGGAGAAAATCCGGATCTCGGCAGCTCTTCCGGACTGGGCGGTCCTGCCGCATGGCATTGCATTAGAAGATATCTGACAATGCCCGTCCGCAGGCAGGGAATTTCTAACCGCGGCCCCGCCCGGAAACCCGAGCGGGGCAGTCTTTCTATAAAAGATTCCCGGCCGGAAATTCCGGCCGGGAATTCATAATATCGGTATTATTTCTCAAATCATTATTTCGCACATCACCGGAGAATATTCCTTATTACAGGTAAGAGAGAAGCTCAAGGGGGCTGTCAATGACCGCGAGGGGGTGAAGCGACGCCAGAAACTCCCGCGGGCGAAAGCCCCAGGAGACACAGATACAGTCCATATGCGCGTTCCGCGCGGTTTCCACATCGACTTCCGAGTCTCCGAGATAGAGAGCCTGTCCCGCGTCGATGTCCAGCTGCCGCAGCACAGATTCCATCATATCCGGCGCCGGTTTGCGGCGGATGCCCGGCTGTTCTCCGAGGGCGGCGTCGAACAGGTTGTCAAAGTATCTTTCCGCAAGCTTCCGGACAGCCGGATCCTGTTTGTTGGAAACGACCGCGGTCTTGTATCCCTTAAGGCGCAGCGCGCGCAGGAGATCCATGATTCCGTCATAGGGGCCGGCGTGGTCATCGCTGTGTTCCAGGTAATAGGGGCGCTGGATTTCCTCGATCCTCAGCACTTCCTGTTCATTGATCTGAAGCCCTGCCGGTTTTCCGGCGAGGGCTTCTCCTGTATTCTCCGCAGCGCCTATGCGCAGGAGCGCGGCGGGGTCCGTCACGCCTGCCTCCATGGCCAGTGCCCGCTGAAGGGCCGTGTGCGCCCCGCTTCCGAACAGGCACTTTGTGTCCTCGCAGGTAAAATCATGCCGGTGTCCACACGCTTCCATAGCAAAGTTGACGGAAGCCGTCAGATCGTCGACGGTGTTGAGAATCGTGCCGTCCATATCAAAAATCACGGTGTTATATTTCATTGCATTCTTCCTTCGGCAGGGAAACGGTTTTTACAGGTTATTATTTCGAAAGAAAGCTGTTAGCCGGAAGACAGCTGTTTTCAAAAGACAACTGTCTTTCGGGGAGACAGCTGATTTTCAGGGAAACAGCGGTTTTGCGGGGAGATCTGTTCCGGCGGGGCTCTGTTTCAGAGAGCATACGGCCGGCGGAGACAGTGTTTCAGCGGGAGAACAGCTTATCCCAGAGTGTAGGCCCGGTGTCTTTCGACGAGGGATCTGCATAGTTGTCCATGATGGCGGAGACGACGGCGCGGATTTCCTTCGCGGAGACGGACCCGCTCTGCAGCAGATAGGGGGTCGCGGAGGAACCGTCCAGGTAGAAGAGCATTCCTTTTTTCCCGAGCTTTTCGGCGCCCTTGCGGTCGATCATAACGTAGGAGTCCGCAACGGTATCCGTCCGCAGGCATACGCGGGAGGGAAAGCTGTCGCGTACCGGACGGAAATAGACGCTTTTTTCCGAGGCGGTGATCAGGTGGATTCCGCAGGCGGCAGCCATCTCCGCGAGGCGGGTCAGGTTGGAAGCTGCTGCCCGCTTGTTGATGGCAACCAGGTTGGCGTATTCTTCAATGATGATGATCAGGTGCTTCATTTTCCCTGCCCGGCGGTTAAAATCGTAGATGGTCCGGCACCGGGATTCATACATGGCGGCGTACCGGCGGTCAACCTCCGCGTTAAGATCCTCCAGAAGGATGATCTGGTCATTCGGATCGGAAGAGACCTGGCAGTAGGGAATCCGGTTGTATTTGTCGAATTCGCTGCGGCGCTGTCCGCAGAGATACACTTCGATGTCCTCGGGGGCATGGGAGAGAAGAAGGCTGATGATCACGCCGTGCAGAAAAGCGGTGCGCCCCTGCCCTGCAACCAGCAGGTGGGGCATCTGCGCGAGATCGGCAAAATAACTCTGCCGGTAGATGTCCATGCCGATGGCGACGGGAATCTCCGGGCCGTACCCGTGCAGACGCTCATATTCGTCGTCCAGGAGAATGTCTCCCAGGAACACCTGGTCCGTCTGCCAGGGAACATCGATGTAGACATGTCCGTCCGCGCGGTATACCTGGACATCGCTGCGATTAAAGATCGCCTTGTATGTGGGGAGAAGCCCCACAATGCGGTCAGCGCTTTTCCTGTCGTCCGGGATGATGCCGAACCTCGTCAGCGTGGGTCCCTGCAGCTGTGTGTCCAGAAGTCCGTCAATTCCGTTTTCCGCCCATAGATCAAATAGCTCATCCGTATATGGACGCAGCGACCTCTCGTTCCATCTTGTATGATATTTTAATAAATCTTTTGTAAGTGGAAGTACAAAATCTGCCATTGTTGTTGTTGTATGTCCTGTTATTTTATATCTGTATCCAGAATAGTCGATTCGGAGCCGGGTCTGCCGCTTCGCGCGGACCCGCTCTGCCTCCGTGAGCATATCCTGTCTTCGGTTTTTCTTCTGTGGGAAATCATTATATCACGAAACCTGCGGGCATGTTATAATTATTCTCTAAAAAAGACATAATGAAAAACTGGAACCTGAAAAACCGAAACCGCAGTTAATACGAAGCAGACGCGAAAAATACAAAACGGAGCTAATACAAAACGGA
>JAUNJS010000118.1 GCA_030533125.1 Eubacteriales bacterium
GAAGACGTACTGTCCGAGGCATCCGGGAGCATATATTTGGAGGAATTTATAATGGTAAAGAAAGCAAACAGGAAGGCGATCCGTCAGAAGAAGCATTCCAGGATCCGCAACAGGATCAGCGGAACGGCCCAGTGCCCTCGCCTTGCAGTATACAGAAGCAACAAGCACATCTACGCACAGATCATCGACGATGACGCCCAGACCACCCTGGTGGCTGCAGGCACGATCGAAAAAGAAATCCAGGATGCTGTCGAGCACACGGATGACATCGCGGCAGCGGAGAAGGTCGGTGAAGTGATCGCGCAGAGAGCCATCGAAAAGGGAATCAAGGAAGTGGTTTTCGACCGCGGCGGTTACATCTACATGGGCAAGGTTGCTGCTCTCGCAGACGCTGCCCGCAAGGCTGGCCTGGAATTCTAAGGAGGAAAATGTGTTATGAAGCATTCTATGATCGATACAAGCGGGATGGAACTGACCGATAAAGTCGTAGCCATCAAGCGTGTCACGAAGGTCGTCAAGGGCGGCCGCAACATGCGTTTCACGGCACTGGTAGTGGTCGGTGACCAGAACGGCCATGTCGGCTGCGGCCTCGGCAAAGCGACAGAAATCCCCGAAGCCATCCGCAAAGGCAGGGAGGATGCCTCCAAGAACCTCGTCAGCGTCGCGCTCGACGAAGTCGCCAGCATTTCCCACGACTATATCGGCAAATACGGAAGCGCTTCCGTACTGCTGAAGAAGTCCCCCGATGGTACCGGTATCATCGCCGGCGGCCCCGCCCGTACAGTCTGCGAACTGGCCGGCATCAAGAACATCCGTACAAAATCTCTTGGCTCCAACAACAAACAGAACGTCGTTCTGGCAACCATCAACGGTCTCAGCCAGCTGAAGGTTCCGGAGGAAGTCGCTGCAAGGCGCGGGAAATCCGTCGCCGACCTCAAGGGCTGATCGGAACCGGCGAGACATAAATATCTGAAAGGAGAAACGAAATGCCTACAGATGTGAAAGAAACAGCAGCTGAGCCGAAGAAGCTGAAAATCACCCTGATCAAGTCTACTATCGGTGCTGTCCCCAAGAACCGCGCGATTGTCAAGTCCATGGGCTTCCGGAAGCTGAACAGCTCCGTGATCCTTCCTGATAACGCCGCTACCAGAGGACAGATCAGACTGATCAGACACATGGTCAAAGTCGAAGAGCTGGACTGATGTGCCGGGAGTCTTTCCCCTGAAACACGGGGAAAGCGTCCGCGCTGCATGCAGAGGCAGGCGCATTTGACACGGGCAGTGCTGACAGCGCGCCGTGCCGAAGTGGCGGACCGCATGCGAATGCTGGCGCATCGGTATACACGGTCTATCGTGTAAAAGGAGGTATAACATGGATTTATCGAATCTCAGACCTGCGGACGGTTCCAAACACGCCAATTATCGCAGGGGCCGCGGCCATGGTTCAGGCAACGGCAAAACAGCAGGCTACGGCCATAAGGGTCAGAAGGCCAGGAGCGGAGCTCCCAGGCCCGGCTTCGAAGGCGGCCAGATGCCCCTTTACAGAAGACTCCCCAAGAGAGGCTTTACCTGCTACAACAGCAAGGACATCGTCGCCGTTGATATCAAAAAACTCGATCGTTTCGAGGACGACGCGGTGGTTGATGAGCAGGCACTGCTGGAGTGCGGCGCGGTCAGCAAGATCGGTGACGGCGTGAAAATCATCGGCAATGCGGAGCTGAAGAAAAAGCTCACCGTGAAGGTGACAGCTTTCAGCGCCGCGGCAAAAGAGAAGATCGAGGCAGCCGGCGGCACGGCCGAGGTGATTGGCCGCTGATCGAACATGCAAAATGGAATGCTGCGCCGGACAGCGGATCTGTCCGGTGCGGCCTGCCCTTTATATTCTATCTGAAAGGCCCAAATAAATGTTTGACTCGATCAAAAACGTTTTTAGAGTAAAAGAAATCAGGATGAAGCTCCTGTTTACATTCCTGATGATGATTGTCATCCGTTTCGGATGCCAGCTTCCCGTTCCGGGTGTTGACAGGAACTACTTCGCGGACTGGTTCGCGCAGCAGACCGGCGACGCATTCAGTTTTGTGGACGCGTTTACCGGCGGTTCTTTCCTGAATATGTCTATTCTGGCACTGAACATTACGCCGTACATCACTTCCTCGATTATCATCCAGCTGCTCACCATCGCGATTCCCAAGCTGGAAGAGCTGCAGCGTGAAGGCGAGGAAGGCAGAAAGGTGATGACAGCGATCACCCGCTATGTCACTGTAGCGCTCGCGCTTCTGGAATCCTCCGCCATGGCGATCGGCTTCGGCCGCAACGGCCTCCTGGAGGAGTTCAACGCGCTCAATGTGATCATGGTCATTGCGACCCTGACAGCGGGCAGCGCATTCCTGATGTGGATCGGAGAACAGATTACGGTGAAGGGCATCGGAAACGGTATTTCGATTGTCCTGTGCATCAACATCATCTCCCGCATGCCGCAGGATATCGCGGCCCTGTTTATCCAGTTTGTCTCCGGGAAGAATGTCGCGTTCGGAGCGCTGGCGGCAGTCATCATCATCGCGGTGATCCTGCTGATGATCGTTCTGGTTATTCTCCTGAATGACGCGGAGCGCAAGATTCCCGTGTCCTACGCGCAGAAGATGGGGACAAGGCGCTTTACGGCAGGCTCGAATTCCGTAATTCCCCTCAAGGTGAACACGGCGGGCGTCATGCCTATCATCTTTGCCTCTTCCCTGATGGAGTTCCCCGGCATTATTTCTTCGCTGGCGGGATACAAGGGGACCGGCGTGTGGTCGGAGGTTCTCCGGTACCTGAGTTCCTCCTACTGGTGCAACCCCGCTTACATCAAGTATACGGCAGGTCTTCTCCTGTATATCCTGCTGCTGATCTTCTTCGCGTATTTCTACACCTCGATCACCTTCAACCCGATCGAGATCGCGGATAATCTCAAGAAGCGCGGCGGCTTTATTCCCGGCATCCGTCCGGGCCGGCCGACCAGCGAGTACCTGAGCAGGATTCTGAACTACATCATTTTTATCGGCGCGATCGGCCTGACCGTGGTCGGTATCCTTCCCTTTATTTTCCGGGGCCTGTTCAACGCCTCGATTTCTTTCGGGGGCACGAGCCTGATCATCGTCGTCAGTGTTGTGCTGGAGACCATCAAACAGGTTGAATCGATGATGCTGGTAAGAAACTACAAGGGATTCCTGAACGATTGATTTACGATTTTTTCCGAAGGCAGCAGAGTGTGTTCCGTGGTTTGAGCCGGCAGCAGCCGGCATGCGCGCTGTCTTCGGAACTTGTGTTATTTTTGAAAGAATAGAAGGAGGCACCTATGAAAATTGTTATGCTCGGTGCGCCCGGCGCAGGGAAGGGAACGCAGGCTCAGATGATGGCGGAGAAATACGGGATTCCCCACATCTCCACAGGAGACATTTTCCGTGCCAACATCAAGAACGGCACAGAACTTGGAAAAAAGGCAAAGGCCTTCATGGACGCGGGACAGCTCGTGCCCGATGAACTGACAGTCGAGCTTCTGCTGGACAGAGTGAAAGCGGACGACTGCGCGAAGGGGTACATTCTGGACGGATTCCCCCGTACGATCCCGCAGGCCGAGGTCCTCACCGACACACTGGCGAAGACCGGTGAAAAGATCGATTACGCGATTAATGTGGATGTTCCGGACGAGAACATCGTGGCGCGTATGAGCGGACGTCGTTCCTGCCCCAAGTGCGGCGCCTCCTACCACATTACGTTCATCCCTCCCAGGAAGGAAGGTGTCTGTGACAACTGCGGCAGCGCCCTGATCCAGCGTGAGGACGACAAGCCCGAGACCGTCCAGAACCGCCTGTCCGTGTACCACGACCAGACACAGCCCCTGATTGACTTCTACGCGCAGAAAGGCGCCCTTCGCACGGTCGATGGAACAAAGGAAATGAAGGAAGTATTTGAGGCGATCTGCGGGATTCTGGAAGCCGGAGCGTAAAAGGAACGGGAAAAGCCATCAATAACTGCAAATGCGTTTTGACAATGGAGGATTATATGTCGAAAGCGGATGTCATCGAACTGGAAGGCATTGTAACAGAAAAATTACCGAATACCATGTTCAAGGTGAAGCTTGAGAACGGCGCGATCATCCTTGCCCACATCAGCGGCAAGCTGCGCCAGAACTTCATCCGCATCCTTCCCGGAGACAAGGTCACCCTGGAGATGTCCACCTATGACCTGACCAAGGGCAGGATCATCTGGAGAGATAAATAATTAAATTAATGCTTGCAATAGCGCAGGAGTTGTGCTATTATATTTCGGTCTGTAAAAATGAGTAGGGGGAAACCCCTGCTCAATTGTCCTGTCTTAAACCGTATCTACGCATTTCAGGGACGGGGTGATTTCGGACAGATTCGGTAACAGGGACTGCGTACCGCAGGACCATTCACGAAAGGAGCAGAAGATGAAAGTTAGAGCTTCCGTTAAGCCCATGTGCGACAAGTGCAAAGTCATCAAGCGCAAGGGTATTATCAGGATCATCTGCGAGAATCCGAAGCACAAACAGAGGCAGGGATGAGCTGTTTGCTCTGCGGTGTCTGCAGAACGGGAACCGGTCTGCAATGATTATTTCACAACAATCATTACAGTATTTCACACAGGACGTTCCGCAGCCACTTTATCATAGACGAAAGCGGCCCGTTAACCCGAATTTACAAGACCGGGTCCGCGGATTACTCTTTGATACCATGCCGATGGAAATCGCAGTGGAAAGACCGGCAGCGCATGCCGGTTGGGCAGATCCACGCCAGCCGGGGTCCGCGCGAAAGCGCGGCAGGAGGACGGATCGTTTCTGCCTCAGTCAATCAGTAAGTGTATTTAATTCAGAAGGAGAGTTTAACAAATGGCTCGTATCGCAGGTGTTGATTTACCCAGAGAAAAGCGCGTCGAGATCGGCCTGACCAGCATTTTCGGCATCGGCCGCACCTCCGCAACCAAGATCGTCGAGAAGGCCGGCGTCAACCCCGACACCAGGTGCCGTGACCTGACGGACGAAGAAGTCAAAAAGCTCAGTGAAGTCATCCAGGAAGACTATATGGTCGAAGGTGATCTCCGCAGGGAAGTCGCTATGAACATCAAGCGCCTGACAGAGATCGGCTGCTACAGAGGCATCCGTCACAGAAGAGGCCTCCCCGTCCGCGGTCAGAAGACCAAGACGAACGCGAGAACCAGGAAGGGCCCGAAGAAGACCATCGCGAACAAGAAGAAATAATACTGTTTTCATTATTCATGATTTGGGAAAGAAAGTAGGTTAGTTTACATGGCAAAGCAGACAAACGCTTCCAGAAGGAAGCAGGTGAGACGTGTCAAGAAAAACGTTGAACGCGGACAGGCGCACATCCAGTCCTCTTTTAATAACACAATCGTTACCCTGACAGATACCCAGGGCAACGCTCTGAGCTGGGCAAGTGCCGGTGGTCTTGGTTTTAAAGGTTCAAGGAAATCTACTCCCTATGCAGCACAGATGGCTGCAGAGACGGCTACAAAGGCAGCGCTCATCCATGGGCTCAAGGCTGTCGATGTTTTCGTAAAGGGACCTGGATCAGGCAGAGAGGCTGCTATCCGCGCGCTCAATTCCAACGGACTTGAGATCATCAGCATCACTGATGTCACACCGGTTCCCCACAACGGATGCCGTCCTCCCAAGAGAAGGAGAGTCTGACCGTATTTCACGGCCGGTATACAGACCCTGAACAGATTGGATGAAGACACGGTAATGACCGGCAGGACAGACTGTCCGGACATCCGTGCTGTAAACAACATGTGCCTGCGGATCTTTTTCGCAGGGCGCAGAAATAAGAAAGGATTAGAACAATGGCAGTAAATAGAACTCCGGTACTTAAGAGATGCAGATCTCTTGACCTTGATCCCGTATTCCTTGGATATGATAAGAAGTCCAAGAGACAGCTGATCCGCAGAAGCCGCAAGCTCAGTGAGTACGGCACCCAGCTGCGCGAGAAGCAGAAAGCCAAATTTATCTACGGCGTCCTTGAGAAGCCTTTCCGCAATTATTATGACAAGGCAGACAGGATGAAGGGCATGACCGGTGAGAACCTGATGACCATGCTCGAGAGCCGCCTGGACAACGTCGTCTACCGTATGGGATTCGCACGTACCCGCCGCGAGGCACGCCAGGTTGTCGGCCACAAGCATATCACTGTCAACGGCAAAGTCGTCAATGTTCCTTCCTATCTCGTGAAGGCAGGCGATGTGATCGAGGTAAAAGAGAAGTCCAGAAGCATCCAGCGCTTCAAGGATATTGCCGAGGTCACCGGCGGCAGACTTACTCCCGAATGGGTTGATGTCGACAAAGAAAACCTCAAGGGCACTGTCAGCCAGCTGCCTAAGAGAGAGCAGATCGACGTTCCCGTAAACGAGATGCTCATCGTCGAGTTGTACTCCAAGTAATGTGACTGTGCGCAGAGCGCAAAGGAGGATTTACGAGTGTTTGATTTTGAGAGACCGAGCATCGAGGTCGTTAAGATCTCTGATGATAAGAAATACGGCAGATTTGTTGTCGAGCCTCTGGAGAGAGGCTATGGCATCACCCTGGGAAATTCCCTCCGCCGGATCATGCTCTCTTCACTTCCCGGCGCTGCGGTGAGTCAGGTTAAAATTGATGGTGTTCAGCATGAATTCAGCACGATCAAGGGTGTCAAGGAAGACGTAACCGAGATCATCATGAATATTAAGAGCCTCGCGATCAAGTACGACGGTGTGTCCAACGAACCCAAGTCAGCCTTCATTGATTATGAGGGCGAGGGTGTTGTCCACGCTTCCGACATCCAGATCGATTCTGATATCGAGATCATGAATCCGGATCTTGTGATCGCGACACTCAGCGGAAAGGACAGCCACCTGTTCATGGAATTGACGATCACGAAGGGAAGAGGATATGTCAGTTCCGACCGCAACAAGACGCCTGATACAAAAATCGGCGTCATCCCGATCGATTCCATCTACACACCGGTAGACAGGGTCAATGTGGCAGTCGAAAATACACGTGTCGGACAGCAGACAGATTATGACAAGCTCACCCTGGATGTGACCACAGACGGCACGATCGCGCCCGCCGAGGCGGTAAGCCTTGCCGCGAAGGTCCTCAGTGAGCATCTGAGCGTTTTCATCAATCTGTCTGAAAGGGCAAGATTCGCCAAAGTCATCTCCGAGGAGAAGGAAAATCCGAAAGTGAAGGCGCTGGAGATGAGCATCGACGAGCTCGAGCTCTCCGTCCGTTCCTACAACTGTCTCAAGCGTGCCGGAATCAATACGGTGGAAGAACTCTGCAACAAGACTCCCGAAGAGATGATGAAGGTCAGAAACCTTGGCCGCAAGTCTCTGGAGGAGGTCCTCGAAAAGTTGAAAGAGCTGGGACTCAAGCTCAATTCGAGTGATGAACCCTCGTGAGGATCCGTATTCCAATTGTCTGTAAGACGGATCCCGCGTACGGTTTTCCGAATATCGTGATTCTGACGTTCCCGGACAACTGTATGGCTGTCCGGGAACGGAATAAACATCCGGCCGCGGTAAATCCGAAGAGTGCGCGGCAGGAGATGGCGGATTGAATTCCGCACCGGCGGCAGATAAGACGAAACACGCGCTGGCGCCGGCATCATCATAACGAAAAGGAGAGATATAAAAATGGCAATGTACAGGAAATTAGGCAAGAAGACCAAACTCAGAAAGGCGCTTCTCCGCAACCAGGTCACGGCTCTTATTTACCACGGCAGGATCACCACCACGGAAGCCCGCGCCAAGGAAATCCGCAGGATCGTGGAGCCCATGATCACCATGGCAGTCAAGGAGCGCGACAATTATGAGACCGTCACTGTCAAGGCAAAGGTTGCCCGCAAGGACAAGGACGGCAAGCGCGTGAAAGAGGTAGTCGACGGCAAGCGCGTAACCGTTTACGACGAAGTCGAGAAACAGGTCACCAAGGACGCCCCCAGCCGTCTGCACGCCAGAAGGCAGATTCTCCGCTACCTGTATCCCGTCGTGGAAGTTCCCGCGGAAGCGAAGGGCCGCAAGAAGGGCACAAAGAAGGTTGACCTCGTGGACAAGATGTTCACCGAGTACGGTTCGAAGTATGCCAACAGGAACGGCGGCTACACCAGGATCATCAAGATCGGCCAGCGCCGCGGCGATGGCGCGATGGAAGTCGTCCTGGAGTTTGTCTGAGTCCGATTCCCGTTTGCTGCGGCTGCACAGTACCCCGTTCAAAGAACATTGTGAACGACTTACACCGCGCCGCACAGACAGATTTATACGAATAACGAAAAGCCTCCAGGGTACTGCCCGGAGGCTTTTTTCGAAAAAACCGGTACTTACGTCCTTCAAGCAGGCCGTATTTTAGAAGGGTACTGCCCGGAGGCTTTTTCGCAATCACCGGTGCGCCGGCGGA
>JAUNJS010000461.1 GCA_030533125.1 Eubacteriales bacterium
CGGGTTATTTTCGGGTTATTTTTTGCGTTTTTTTTATTGTTTGGACTGGAAAAATGCAGGCTTGCGTCTTATAATATTTTTTTGTAATTATTGGCGGGGGTGCATTAGGCAGGATAACGTCATTGAACAGTAGAGCTGGAGGAACAGAGAATGGAAAAGAAGAATATCGATTGGAGTAACCTGGGGTTCGGTTATATGGTGACAGATAAGCGCTATGTCTCCATGTTTAAAGACGGCGCGTGGGACGAAGGCGGGCTGATCAGCGATGATAAGATCGTGATGAGCGAGGACGCCGGCGTTCTGCACTATTCCCAGTCCGTATTTGAAGGCCTGAAAGCCTATACGACCGAGGACGGCCGAATCGTATGCTTCCGTCCTGATCTGAACGCTTCGCGAATGATGGACTCTGCACTGCGCATGGAAATGCCTCCTTTCCCTGCAGAGCGTTTTATTGAATCAGTCAAAATGACAGTCGCGGCCAACGCGGCCTGGGTGCCGCCCTACGGAACCGGCGCGACGCTCTATGTGCGTCCGATGATGTTCGGAATCAGCCCTGTCATCGGGGTCAAGCCCGCGGACGAGTATATGTATCGTGTCTTCGTGACACCTGTCGGCCCCTACTTCAAGGGCGGCGCGACACCGATCGCGATAAAGGTCAGTGATTATGACCGCGCGGCACCGCGGGGAACCGGCCACATCAAGGCGGGCCTCAACTACGCGATGAGCCTTCTGCCGGTCATGCAGGCCCACAGGGAAGGCTTCGCGGAGAACCTGTATCTGGATCCCGCGACCCGCACGAAGATCGAAGAGACCGGCGGCGCCAACATCATCTTTGTCGATGAAGACGGCAACCTCGTCATCCCGACTTCGGACAGCATCCTTCCTTCCATCACCCGCCGCAGCATCCACTATGTCGCGGAGAACTACCTGGGCATGAAGGTCACGGAGCGTGTCGTCACCCTCGCGGAAGTGGAATCCGGCATTTTCAAGGAAGCCGGTCTGTGCGGCACAGCCGCCGTCATTTCCCCCGTCGGCTGCATCAACGACCACGGAAAAGAGATCATGTTCTCGAACGGCATGGAGCACGTCGGTCCCGTCATCCAGAAGCTGTATGACACGCTCACCGGCATCCAGCAAGGCCACATCGAGGCGCCGGAAGGCTGGCTCGTCGAGATCGAATGTGACTGAAGACAGCGCCGGAAGATCGGTTCGTCGGGTTCGACTGCGACTGAAGACAGCGCAGGAAGGCTGACTCGTCGAGATCGAATGTGACTGAAGACAGCGCCGGAGAACCTGCTCGTCTGTTTTATATGAAACCCGGGACGGTCCGGGGCGGATTTTTATCCGTTCCCGGATCGTTTCGTAGATTTTAGAGGGCTTTTACACAGTGGCGGAGCCGGGAAGCTCCGGCATGCCAATTCAGTCTGCAGCCCATGCAGCTTACAGCCCATAAAGATCAGAGGTTGTTATATTTTTAGATTTAGAAATCGTTATTTGTGAGGATTTATATGAGTGAAAAGAAAATGATGCTGGGCAATGCCGCGATCGCGCGCGGCGCCTGGGAGGCGGGCGTAAAGGTTTCCTCCGCCTATCCCGGCACCCCCAGCACGGAGATCAGTGAGGAACTTGTCAAATATCCCGGCGTATACGCGGAGTGGGCTCCGAACGAGAAGGTCGCGGCAGAGGTTGCGATCGGCGCTTCCTTTGCGGGCGTGCGTTCCCTGGCCTGCATGAAAATGGTCGGTCTGAACGTGGCGGCGGACCCGCTTTATTCCGTGTCCTACATCGGTGCGGACGGCGGCCTCGTCTTCGTCGTCGCCGACGACCCCGGTCTGTACAGCTCCCAGAACGAGCAGGATACGCGGCGCGTCTGCCGCGCAGCCGTTGTTCCCTGCCTGGAGCCCGCGGACTCCCAGGAAGCCAAGGACTTCGTGAAATACGCCTACGAGATCAGTGAGAAATTCGATACGCCGGTCATCATCCGCACCACAACCCGCCTCGCGCACTCCCAGTGCGAGGTCGAGCTCTGCGACCGCGTGGAGCCCGCGGACAAGGAGTACACCCGCGATCCCGCGAAGCGCGTCATGATGCCCGGAATGGCCAAGAGACGCCACCTCGTCGTCGAACAGCGCACGAAGGAGATGGAAGAATGGGCCTGCAGCCAGCCTTTCAACAAGGTCGAGATGGGCAGTATGACCATCGACGGCAAAAAGGTCGGCTTCATCACGGACGGCATCCCTTACCAGTACGTCAAGGAAGCCTGCCCGGACGCCTCCATCCTCAAGCTCGGCATGTGCAACCCGCTCCCGAAGAAACTGATTCAGGACTTCGCCTCCAAAGTCGACATCCTCTATATTTTTGAGGAACTCGAGCCCGTGATCGAGGAGCAGGTCCGCGCCTGGGGCATCGACTGCATCGGCAAGGAGCTCTTCACCATCCAGGGCGAGTACAGCGCCAACATGATCCGCGAGCGCGTCCTCGGACAGGACCTGCAGATCAAGGCGGCTCCCGAGATCCCGCCCCGTCCGCCCATCCTCTGTCCAGGATGTCCGCACCGCGCCACCTATTCCGTGCTGAAGAAACTCAAACTTCACGCCGCGGGAGACATCGGCTGCTACACCCTCGGCGCCCTCGCGCCGCTGGCGGTCGTCGACACGACGGTCTGCATGGGTTCCAGCATTTCCTCCCTGCACGGCATGGAGAAGGCCAAGGGCCACGA
>JAUNJS010000462.1 GCA_030533125.1 Eubacteriales bacterium
TCGCCGCGCAGTTTTTTCACACGGTCAGCCTTCGTAGCGGTTGGCGCCGTTTCTTCCGTGGCACTTTTTATATTTTTTGCCGGATCCGCAGGGGCAGGGATCATTGGGATAGATCTTCGGTCCTTTCTTCACGGTTCCGGACGCCTTCTGTTCCAGATACAGGCGCTTTCTCGTCTCCTCGTCGTAGATCGCTTCCCACTCCTCCAGTCCGTACAACCACTCCGCGCCGGCCGCGACCATGTTCTTGAAAAGCTTTTCCTTGTCGAAGCCGAGGCTGACGACGGTCTCTTCATCCATCTCTTCGATCGGATTCGGTGTCTTCAGACTGTCGTTGATTCCATCGAGGAATCCTGTCATTGTCATCAGGTCGATCCCGTACTTCTCCGCAAGTTCCTTCACGGAGCCGGTCACTTCCTCCTCAGGGTTTTTCAGGAGTTCGGCATAGATACTTTTTTCCTTCTCGAAATAATCCGCCCAGAACCGCTGCAGATCGCCTTTGTTCGCGGATTCATCATAAGCTCTGTCGCGCCACTGTTTTAATAAACTCATGCAGACTACCACCTTTCCGGTTTCTATCCTTCATTATTATATTTCATCATTGCGCAGGAGACGCAGCTTTTTTTATTATGTGACTGCCGCGGGATCCACGCGCAATAAGGAAATCTGTTTCATTGCGGGAACAACTGCAGATCCTTCGCCGCGCCGGCCCGCGCGGCGCGACGATCTACAGATTCTTACCTTATCACTTTGCGGCAGCTTTGTCTATCACAATCGCCCCCGGTTCCGCCGTCTGTTATTCTGCTGCACTGTCTCTGCCGGTAAACGCCCCCGCTTCCGCCGTCCGTTATTCTGCTGCGCATTCGCCGCCGGTAAACGCCCCCGTTTCCGTCGTCTGTTATTCTGCTGCGCTTTCGCTGCCGGTAACCTCCTCCGCATCCGCCGTCCTCCCGCCGCCCGACTGCTGCCCGACTGTATGATATTTTTCAATAATCTATTGCAGTCAAACCTTGAAATGCATATAATAGAAAAAGTTTTGTGTTTGACCTATACAAAACAAGTTATATTTACTCATGTCTGTGCATATTTATTCCAGTACACAGAATGCGCGGACTGAATAAGTGACTGTAGGCAGGAATGAATCTCCGAAAAATGATCCATAAACAGTGATAAATAATATGCAGATTCATTCTCAGGGTCTGTCCCGAAGCGCCGCAGACCCCCGGATAATTCGACGGATCCGGCCGCGCGGAGATTTCGATTCCGCTCCGGTCCGGGATTTCCCTCCGGATCTTTCCGGCAGAAGGCGCTTTCACATGGAGGTTTTTATGAAAAAGTATGCAGCATTGTTACTGGCCGGTATGATGGCCCTCTCCCTCGCCGCGTGTGGCTCGTCCACAACCTCTTCCAGCTCCGCCCCCGCTGAGGAAAAGAAGGAAGAAGCCGCGGTGGAAACCGGCGAACAGACCGAAGCCACCCAGACGGAAGCTCCGGAACCCGGCGCTGAGCAGGCGGAAACTGCCGGCACCGAGGCGGCCGCTGAAACCGCTGCTCCCGCAGAAGTGACCACTGTCTCCCCCGGCGAGCTTCACATGGCAACCAACGCCGCGTTCCCGCCCTATGAGATGACCGATGATGCCGGCGGCTATGAGGGCATCGACGTCGAGATCGCGACTCTGATCGCCGAGAAGCTTGGCCTGACGCTTGTCGTGGACGACATGGAGTTCGGCTCTGTCATCACTTCCGTCCAGAGCGGCAAGGAAGACATCGCGATGGCCGGCCTGACTGTCAACGAAGAGCGCAAGCAGAATGTTGACTTCACAGATTCCTACGCCACCGGCGTACAGGTCGTCATTGTCCCTGAGGATTCCGACATCGCAGTCGTCGATGACCTGTCCAACGACAAGATGATCGGCTGCCAGGATGGCACCACCGGATATTTCTACTGCTCCGACACTCCTGAAAACGGCGGTTACGGCGAGGATCACGTCATCTCCTACCCCAACGGAGCTATGGCGATCGAAGCTCTTAAGGCCGGCAAAGTCGACGCTGTCGTCATCGACAATGAGCCCGCAAAGCAGTTTGTCGCTGTCAACGAAGGCTTGAAGATCCTCGAGACCGAGTATGTCATCGAGAACTACGCGATCGGCGTCAATAAAGAGAACCCCGCTCTCCGCGACGCGATCAACAATATCCTTGTTGAGCTTATTAACGACGGCACAGTTCAGCAGATCCTCGACAAATACATCAACACAAATGAATGATCTATTCTACACAGAGCGCCCGTTCGCGATTTAAAATCCTTTCAGGGCAGCTGTCTGTGATCCATCATCTGCGTTGAGCATGATCCGGTGAAACCGGCGGTATGCTGCCGCCGGTTTCGCCTTGTTCTGTCCATCTGCACCTGTTCTTTTCATCTTGATCTGAGGATGCTCCCCTGGATGATGCTCGATCTGAAGGTGCTCTTTTGGATGATGCTCTGACCGACGATGTTCTGTCTGAAGATCCGGTTTTCCGGACGGGTTTTCAGGCGGTTCCGGGATCTGCTCAGGTAGGAAAGCTTTTAACGGTTCATGCGCTGTGACACAGCCGGCGCGTTATCAGTATCCCGGTAAAGGTTTTCCTATCTGCGTAAACCGGAATCCGTTTAACGGATCGGCTCCCGGGGAATCGTTTTTCCATGGGATATCGTTTTCCCATGAGACCGTTTTCCGTGAGATCG
>JAUNJS010000119.1 GCA_030533125.1 Eubacteriales bacterium
CACAAAAAAACAGGCGCTATGCGCCTTTCAGAGATTTGAGGTGTCAAAGACCCGGGCATCCGCGAGATGGCCGCCGTCCGCCGCGTTTTCGACCCGCAGGGTATGCTCGGCCGCGGAAACCTGTTCCCGCTGTAAAAAAAAAGAAAACCGATTTCCCACTGTAATTTTCGAAGGACTGCAGTTATAATTTATACACGATAACGCAATAAAACTGCCGCCATATGTAACGAGAAACGCGTGAGTGCGTTTTTACGGATATATGGAACAGCAGTTAACAGCGTTCACGAGTATAGAAGTCTTCCGGTTACAGAACCCTTATCGTCTGGATCGGGTTCTGCGGCCGGAAGATTTTTTCTACAGCGTCCATCGTTTCACTACCGTTAATAAAAGTGAAAAATAAAAATGAAAGGAGATCCGTCGCAATGGGAAAGAATATGTACGGGAAAAGGCTTCTGGTATGGCTGCTTGTATCGATGATCTCCGTGTCGGTTCTGGCCGGCTGCGGAAAAGGCGGCACAAAAACAGCGGGTGGTTCCGGATCCGCGGAGGAACCGAAGCAGGAGACGGAGCAGGAGACTGCCGGGGAGGTTTCCGCAGGAGAAGAACAGCCGGGGAACAGCGCCGTAGAAGAGCAGGAACCCGCCGCGGATGCCGGCACGGCAGATAAAACAGACGGGGAAGCGCAGGAAACTGCCTCCGGGGAGGGGACTGCGGAGCAGGCCGCGGAGGTGACGCTGGAAGTTGTCACGGACAAAGAGCTGGAAAACCTTCCGGACGATGTCGTCATTCCGATCAACTACGATCCTTCCATCGGAGCGGACCTGCGCGAGGATGAGAACGGAAACGCTTACACCGCGGAGGATTTCGAGCACATGGACGACGGCGATTCCATGGACGGGATGCCCACTCCGTTCGTGGAATACATGGATTACGAATCATTCAAGGCGGATGTGACCATCGGACTGGACGAGATCAGGGATCTTCCCATTAAAACAGATACGGCAGACTGGCTTCTTTATAATGACGGCATGTATGATATTACCTGCTATGACGAAGAGGGAAACAGTGTCTCCCTGCGGAAGGCGGAAGGAACAGCCGATATCTCCGGCGTCTACATGGACTTCGACAATGTGCAGATTGTGAAGGTCAACGGCCGCTATATGAAGTTCAGCGGGATGGGGGAGGAGATTCAGGTCGCGGTCTGGTCAGACGGAACCTACACCTGGTCGATTTACGCGGAGCCGGGAGTCCCGGCCCGGACCATGGCCGCGATGGCTGCCTCTGTCGGTCCATGACACCGGCAAAATATGGAGGTGGGAATGGGCAGATTAGAGGATGGCCGGGATGGCTGTCTCTGTCGGTCCGTGACACCCCGCGGAATCCCGCGGACCTGCGGCCGGGCGGGCCGCCGGCAGCAGGGAGGCTGCCTCTGTCGGTCCGTGACACCGGCAAACTATGGAGGCGGGAATATCTGCCCCTGAAACGGAAAGAAAACATACGGGATCATAAGAGCGCCGCACTGTTTGCAGTCAGTTGTCCTGAAACGGAAAGAAAACATACGGGCTCATAGAGAGCAGCGAAAAGATGAAAAAAGAACGTCAGCAGGCAGAACCTGAAGGCGTTCTTTTTTTACATCTTGTGCTTTTTCCCGGTTTTACAGCGATTCCGCGAGCCGGAGAACGTCGCGGAACTCCGGGATCGGATCGAACTGGAGGTAACTCTCCTCGGGCTTGCTGTTCGCGGGGTAGTTGTGTGCGAGAAGCTGATCCCGGATAAAGACGTTCAAAACGTTTCCTTTAACGGAGATGGCGGGTTTTCCGGAGGTCTTGCGGAACAGGCCGCTCACTGCGGAGAGAACGGTGTTGGAGAAGGAAGGAAAGGCGGAGACCGCCGCGGGAGCAGATCCGGCACCGGAAACCACAGGGGGCGCGGCCGCGTCAGACTCTCCGCTGAGGGAGGCGGGAACCGGATCCGGCGCAGACGGCGCGGACACGGGGGCATCCGGCAGACGCTCTTCATACACGTACAGTTTTTCCCGGAATCCGGCCTTCTGTTCGTCCCGCTTTCTCAGCGCGGGCCGGCTTTTCATATATGCTCTCCGGAGATCGTCCGGGAGAATGTCGATTGACAGAATGCGGAAATTGCGGCAGGTGTCTTTCGGCAGGACGATGCGGATCCATACGCCGCAGGCGATTTCAATCCCTTTTTGTCCGTCCTGCGGCGGCAGCTGGAGGGTCGTGTCATTCATGGATATTTCCATTCCGCGCCAGGATCCGGAAATGCCCTGGTAGAACGCGATATTCCCGTTTACCCCTTCGCGAACCGGGATAAGCTCCGCGTCCGACACATCTCCGGGGCTGATGCCGGTGCCGCCCTTCGCGCTGAGCTCGAACTGATCCAGCTTCGGACCGACAGAGCAGGCGAGCGTGGCGTCCGTGATGGCCTGCCGGTAATCCTGCCGCCATTTTCTGTGCAGGGTGATCCGCAGCAGCGCCATGCCCAGCATGCAGAGGACGGAAGGAAGCATGGCCTTTACAATGGCCGTGATCAGCGCGGCCACGAGGAGACCGAGCTGGATGAGACTCAGATTCCGGAGCTTCAGATAGCAGTTCGTAAGTTTTGCCATTTCTTCTTTTCTGGTGCTGCCGGTAAATTTCCGCATGGATGTCTTCTCCCTTTCGTTATTTTCGGTTCATCGGTTTCATGCCGGGCCCGCAATGGAGCCGGCGGTCTGACGGACAGGCGGCGGAACGCGCCGGTTGAAACAGCCGCTTTCGTTTCCCTGCCGCCCGCAGCGGCGCCGGTTGAAACAGCCGCTTTCGTTTCCCTGCCGTCCGCAGCGCTTCTATTGTATCGTTGGACGGGAGATTCGTCAACGAAACACGCACAGCTTATAATCGAAGACTTATACGCAAAGACTTAAATACAAAAACTCATATGCGAAGACTTATACGCGAAGTGCCCGCAGGCCGTATACGATCTTCTTGTATAAAGCGCACAGGCACTGTATAATGACAATAAGAATTTGCACGCTAAAACCTGTGCTGTATCGAGTGCATGCACGCGCCGGGAGAGATTTAACGGCATGCGGATGCCGCAATGAGGCGGAATGCACGCGGCGGGGCGGATTCGTCCCGGGAGACAGTACAGATCAAAAGAAAAGAGGACACGACAATGGGAGTGACAGTACAGCAGATCGCGGACGCGACAGGAGTATCCAGGGGAACGGTGGACCGGGCGCTCAATAACCGCGGGAGGGTCGACCCGGATGTGGCCGAGAAGATCCGGAAGGCGGCGGTCGAACTCGGGTATGTGAAAAAACCGAGAAAGGCGGGCGGAAAGAAAAAGACGTGCAGGATCGGCGTCGTGACGCATCTGGCGGGCGCTTCTTTCATGATCTCGATCAACCGGGGAATCCGGGAGGCGGCGGAGGAACTCGCGGACCGCGGGATCGAGATTCTTCTGCGGGAGAGCATGTCCGTGGATGAGAAGGAGCAGGTGGAGATGATCCGGTCCCTGAAAAAGGAAGGGATTGACGGGCTCGCGCTGATGGCGATCGACTGCGAAGGCGTCCGGGATGTGGTCAACGAGCTCATCGAGGAGGACGGGATTCCGGTCGTGACATTCAACTCGGACATCGTCGGCACGAAACGGCGGTGCTTCGTCGGGATGGACAATGTCCAGAGCGGCCGCGCCGCGGCGGGGCTCATGCAGATGCTGATGGGCGGCACCGGCAAGGTCCTGGTGATCACGGGCTATTTTACCTCCCACGTCAACAATTCCCGTGTGGCGGGCTTCATTGAGGAGATGAAGACCTCCGGTCCCGAAATGGAGATCGTCGGGGTCCAGGGCAGTTTTGATGACGCGCAGGAGGTGGAGAGGGTCGTTGAGAACACGATGCACACGATCCCGGATCTGGGAGGGATCCTGCTGGTTTCCAGCGGACAGGCCGGAATCCGGAGCGCTTTCGATGCGCTGCGGCCGGAACGCCGGCCCCGCGTCATCATCTATGACCAGACACCCAGGAACGAGAAAGCGCTTCAGGAGGATGTGGCGGATTTCCTTATCGACCAGAACGGCTATGTCCAGGGCTACCGGCCGCTGCACATCCTGGCTGACCTGATTCAGAAGGGAATGCAGCCGGAGGAGGAGATGGTCTTCACGCAGATTACAATCAAGACAAAATACAATCTCTGAGTATCTGCAGCGGCCGGGGAGCGCGGCTTGAAAAGCCGATACTTGTGCATGGTGCATAAATAAATGTGATTCAACAGGATGCAATATGGAACCTTCACCAGTCAATTTCTTGACATGAGTCAGAAATTTAGTTAAAATTACAATATATATCATTTTTGATGTCTGCCCGGCGCGCACATATGCCGGACTGCATTGAAGATAAAGGCTTACAAAAGGTTTATACAATTGGTAAGGAGGAAACTATGGGTAAAAAACTTAGAATCGGCCTTCTGGGCGGCGGACGCATCGGCAAGCTTCACGCCACGAACGTGCAGAACTTCATTCCGGACGCAGAGGTAACCATCCTCGCGGATCCGTTCCTGAATGAGGACATGGAAGCATGGGCAAAGAGCATCGGCATCGAGAAATGCACAAAGGATCCCGCGGATGTATTTGCATCGGATGATGTGGACGCTGTGTTTATCTGCTCCTCCACCGATACACACGCGGATTTCATGATGCAGGCGGCCGCCGCCAAAAAGCACATTTTCTGTGAGAAACCGATCCACACCGAGATCGCGAAGATCAAAGAGGCGCTGGACGCTGTCGAGAAGGCGGGCGTCATCCTGCAGGTCGGCTTTGTCCGCCGCTTTGACAGAAGCCACAAGGCCGTGCGCGACGTCGTCGCCTCCGGCAAGCTGGGCAAGCCCTTCGTCGTCAAGGTCTGCTCCCGCGACCCCGCAGGCCCGCCCATGTCCTATGTCGCGGTTTCCGGCGGTATCTTCTCCGATATGATGATCCACGATTTCGACATGGTCCGCTATCTGTCCGGCAGTGAAGTCACGGAAGTCTTCGCGACCGGCACGGTCCTGACGGATCCCGGCTATGCGGATTACGGCGATGTCGACACCGCCATCGTCACCCTGAAGTTCGAGAACGGCGCGATCGGCGTCATCGACAACTGCCGCCAGGCTCCTTACGGCTATGACCAGCGCGTGGAAGTCCTCTGCGAAAAGGGCGCCGTGCAGGACAACAACCACCTCGAGAATGAGGCTTATATCAGCACTGCCGAGTCCGTATATTCCGCGAAACCCACCTATTTCTTCCTCGAGCGCTACAACGACGCGTTCGTGGCGGAGGTCAAGGACTTTGTGGACGCCGTCGTCAACGGCGCGCCGGTCCCGGTCGGCGGCAAGGACGGCCTTGAGCCCGTCCGCATCGCTATCGCTGCGAAGAAGTCCCTCCAGGAGGGCAGGCCTGTGAAGCTCTCCGAAATCGAGGCATAACAAGAGCACCGCTCCGGCAGTCTGATTCCTTCGGAACCGATTTCGCGGGAGGAATCCCAACACCGGAACGCGGGTTCCGGACAGAGTCAGACCATAGAGCTTTAAGAGACACAATTCTGAGTGCCTGAAAGCGATGTTCGCATCCCTGCGAGCTGCGGAAACGGCCGGGGAATGTTCCCCGGCCGTTTTATTACCGGTGGACCACGCGGGCAGCGTGTCTCCGTCTGCACATCGGCAGTGCACACGTATGAATTGCGTGCGAAGATTTAATGAACGCAGTCGAAATATACCGGTATCGCAGCGGTATTATGAATGAATGCTTCAAAATTGCACAAAAACAACGCATAGATATTGTGCAAAACAGAGAAAGTGGATGTTATTGAAAAAATAGCTTGCACGCCAGCTTCATGCGTGCTATTCTAATAGCACAAGGAAACGACAATAAAGCACGCAAACACACGCAAGCAGCCCGGCTGCCGGCGCTGCACAGGACACAATTACGGCATTCATTATTTTTTTTTTTTAAAGAAAGAGAGGGGTAATTAACATGTCGAAGCTGAATGAAATGAGAGAGAAGTTCCCGCAGACCGAGTTCTGGAATGATTCCTGCAGCTGCAAGGAGCTGGCCTATGCGATCGAGAACGGCGGCACAGGCGCAACCACGAACCCTGTTATCGTGGGCAACGTTCTGAAGAAAGAGCTTCCTGACTGGGAAGACACCATCAAGCAGGTCATCGCTGACAATCCTACATGGACAGAAGATGATGTCGCATGGGATATCATCGGCAAGCTCGGCACGAAAGCCTCTAAGCTTCTTCTGCCTATGTTTGAGGAGTCCCATGGCCAGAAGGGCCGTATCTCCTTCCAGACCAATGCAAAGTATTATCAGAACAAGGATCTGATGGTTGAGCAGGCCTGCAAGCTCGCAGCCCTGGTTCCCAACAGCCAGATCAAGGCTCCTACCAGCAAAGCCGGCGTCGAGGCATTTGAGGAGCTGACCTATCGCGGAGTTTCCATCAACGCGACTGTTTCCTTTACCTGCGCACAGGCAGTTGCAGTCGGTGAGGCAGTTGAGCGCGGTCTCAAGAGAAGAGAAGCTGAAGGCCTTGACACCTCCTGGATGCACCCCGTCTGCACCATCATGATCGGCCGTACCGATGACTATCTCAAGAACGTCAACAAGGCAAGCGATGTATGCATCCCCGCTGAGGCACTGGATCTCGCCGGTGTTGCTGTCATGAAGAACGCATACAAGTTCTACAAGGAGAAAGGCTTCCGCACCAAACTCCTGACCGCTGCATACAGGAACTATCACCACTGGCTCGACTTCCTCGGCGGCGACATCGTCATGACCATCACCTCCGACTGGCAGAGGAAGTTCGCGAACGCTGACTGGGTAAAGATGGAGAGCAATATCGACAAGCCCGTCGATCCTCAGTATCTGGAAGCTCTGAAGCAGATGCCCGAATTCATCCAGGCTTATGAGCCTTACGGCCTCAAGCCCGAGGAGTTCCAGCACTACGGCGCCTTCAAGGCTACCATGAACCAGTTCCTGGGCGGCTATGACAGCCTTGTCCAGCTGATCCGCGGCTACATGATCGTGTAATCATCAGAAGAAAGAAACCGTTATCCTGACAGGAGTTCCATTTATGCCTGCCGCACGCTTTCGCGGCGGCAGGCATTTGTATCAGGTTTTACGCATCTGTTTCAGTATTTTACAGGGAAAGGTAAGATATGGAAAAAACAATCAGACTCACAACGGCGCAGGCCATTGTAAAGTTCCTTGACAACCAGTATGTCTGCATGGACGGGGAAGAGACCAAGTTCGTCGAGGCATTCTTCACAATCTTCGGACACGGCATTGCCGTCGGCCTCGGCGAGGCGCTGGACCGCAATCCGGGCAGCCTCCGCGTCATGCAGGGCCGCAATGAGCAGGGTATGTGCCACACCGCGATCGCCTACGCGAAGCAGAACGACCGCAAGAAGATCATCCCCTGCGCGGCATCCGTCGGCCCTGGCTCCGCCAACATGGTGGTCGGCTGCGCGACCGCAACTGTCAACAACATCCCGCTGCTGGTATTCCCCGCGGATACCTTCGCTTCCAGGCAGCCCGATCCCGTTCTGCAGCAGCTCGAGCAGTCCAACAGCCTTGCGACCACCACGAACGATGCGTTCAAGCCCGTGACGAAGTACTGGGACCGCATCCAGAGGCCTGAGCAGCTGATGACCGCCATGATCAGCGCCATGCGCGTCCTCACGGATCCCGCCGAGACCGGCGCTGTCGCCATCGGCCTTCCCCAGGACGTTGAAGGTGAGTTCTACGATTATCCTGAGACCTTCTTCAAGAAGCGCGTCCACCGCATCACCCGCCCTGTGGCTGTTCCGGAGGAACTGGAAGACATCGCGGCTGAGATCGTTGCTTCCAAAAAGCCCATGATCATTGTCGGCGGCGGCGTCCGCTATTCCCTTGCCGGTGAGGTGGTCGAGAACTTCTGCGAAGAGTTCGGCATCCCCTTCGGCGAGACCCAGGGAGGAAAGAGCGCCTGCAAGTCCAGTCATCCCTACTGCCTCGGCGGCATCGGCGTGACCGGCACCTCCGCTTCCAACAAGATCGCAAAGGATGCTGACTGCGTCATCGCCATCGGCACCAGGATGAGCGACTTCACCACCAGCTCCAAGTGGCTGTTCCAGAACGAGGGCGTACGTTTCGTCACCATCAACAACAACCGCTATCATGCTTACAAATATGATGCTGTCAAGGCAGTCGGCGATGCGAAGGCCACTGTGGCGGCACTTGCAGAGATCCTGCGCGCCAAGGGTTACAAATCCGCGTACACCAACGAGATCGCGGATGCCAAGGCAGAGTGGGACGCGGAGCTCGAGAGACTGGGCGGCATCGTCTGCACCGGTGAGGACTTCGAGCCCATCATCAAGCCCAGAGATCCCAGGACTGTTCCGGAGTTCGTCCGTATGTACG
>JAUNJS010000120.1 GCA_030533125.1 Eubacteriales bacterium
TTATGAATCAGAGATTTTTATGAAACAGAAAGTGTCCTGAATCAGACAATCTCCTTGCGGGTCGTGTAAATGCGGTCGATCAGGCCGTATTCCAGTGCCTGTTCCGGCGTCATCCAGTTGTCACGGTCCGTATCCTGCACGATGCGCTCGTACGGCTGTCCCGTATTTTCAGCCAGCAGACGGTTCATCCGCTCCTTGATAAATGCCATGTGGGCCGCCTGAATGGCGATATCGGAGGCCTGGCCCTCGGTGCCGCCCAGCGGCTGGTGAATCAGAATCTCGCTGTGGGGCAGGGAGTATCTCTTGCCCTTGGTGCCGCCGGCCAGAAGAAACGCTCCCATGCTGGCCGCCAGTCCGACGCAGATCGTGGAGACATCGCACTTGACAAAATGCATCGTGTCATAAATCGCCATTCCCGCGGAAACCGATCCGCCGGGGCTGTTGATGTAAAACTGGATGTCCTTTTCAGGATCTTCTCCCTCCAGGAAAAGCATCTGGGCCACAATCAGCTCTGCGGACGCATCCGTCACCTGATCTCCCAGAAAAATGATCCTTTCCTTGAGAAGACGCGAAAAAATATCATAAGACCGCTCACCCATTCCGGTCTGTTCAATTACATAAGGAATAAAACTTGCCATTCCGGTCCCCTTTCCTTATTTGATTTGTGGTACGAGGTCTCCCGTTCCGCGCGCGCCGCAAAAAGAGCCGGCTATAACACGGATCTTTACTGCATGGTATCGCACTCCCGTTCCGCGCGCACCGCGATAAGAACCGGCAGCGTGCGGCAGTATTTCCGCGGGCAGCCCTGCTTCGTTTTCGCGCGCCGCAGGAAAGTCAACATGAAGGACCGGCAAAACCGGAGGCTGAACGACTGCAGCCAGGATTTACACCGACCCTTCACATATTCACTGTCTTGATCTGTTCCTGTCCTGTTTCCGGTCTGCCGTGCTGATCCTCCGTTCCTGTCCGGACGTAAAGGGAAACGCCGCTTACCCGATGCCGGATCCCCCGTCCCTGTTCCTTGTTCCTTGAAGCCGGGTCTTCCCGGATCCTCCGTTCCCTCCCGAACGCGGCGGGAGACGTCCGGAGTACCCGCGGCCGGTTCCCGGGAATCACTTTCTGGAGACGCGGATCCGTCAGGCCTCTGTTTCCTCAGACTCTGCCTTTTCTTCCGCAGGCGCTTCCTTCTTCTCCACCTCGACGGCATGATCGGTTACGAAGGAGATCGCCTTCTGCACGGCGAGCTCTTCCAGCATGCTCTCCTTGCGGTCGCCGAAATATTTCCGGATCGTCTCGATGTCCATGCGGTAGGATTCCGCCATCTTCTGCAGCTCGGCCTCGAAGTCCTCGTCGGTCGCGACGATGTTCTCTTCCTTCGCCACCTGCTCCATGACCAGACGATACAGGATACGGCGCTCGGCCTCATCCTTCATGTTCTCGATCATGCGCTCTCTGGTGGTCTGGGCATATTTGAAATAATCCTCCACCTTCATGCCCTGGGAGACAATCTGCTGCTCGAGTTCACCGAAAATCTGCTCCTGCTGGGTGCGAAGCATCGCCTCGGGAATCTCGACATGCGCGTCCTCAACGACCTTCTGAACCGCCTGATTCTCGTGAATCGAGCGGGCAGAGCTTTCCTTGCGCTCTTTGAGATTCTTGCGGACATCCTCTCTGTACTCCGCAAGAGTATCAAACTCGGAGACTTCATCCGCGAACGCGTCATCCAGCTCGGGAAGGATCTTCTCCGTGATCTTCTTGACTGTGCACTTGAAGACAGCGGGCTTGCCGGCCAGGTCTTTCGAGTGGTAGTTCTCAGGGAAAGTCACATTGACGTCCAGAACGTCGCCGGGCTGAACGCCGACCAGCTGGTCTTCGAACCCGGGGATGAAAGAGCCGGAACCAAGCAGCAGGGGATAGTCCGTTGCCGAACCGCCCTCGAAAGGCACGCCGTCCATGAATCCCTCATAATCAAGCACAACCTCATCGCCGTTCTGCGCGGGACGGTCCGTGACTTCGCTCTTGGTCGCGTTCTTTTCCTGCTCTTTGCGGATCTCGGCATCAACTTCCTCTTCCGAGACTGCGGTGTCCTGCCGCTCAACCTCAACGCCCTTGTACTTGCCAAGACTCACGGGAGGCTTCACAGCGACTTCCGCTGTATAGATAAAAGGCTTGCCGGCTTCGATCTGTACCACTTCGATCTCGGGATTGGACACGATGTCCTCGCCGCTCTCTTTTGCCGAGTCCGGATAGGTGCTGTTGATGACATCGTTCGCCGCGTCCTCATAGAAAATAGTGGCGCCGTACATTCTCTCCAGAACCTTCCTGGGGGTTTTGCCCCTGCGGAAGCCGGGGACGTTCATCCTGTTCTTCTGCCGGTTATAAACCTTGTTGATCGCTTTATCAAATTCCTCTGCACTCACTTCGATGGTGAGTTTGACCATGCTTTTTTCAAGTTTCTCAACGCTTACACTCATTGTTACCTGAACCTCCATTTAGTTTTTACACAAGTACATTGCATTATAACACAAGTGATAAATCTTTTCCAACCATATTTTATGAAAAAAATGTGGCAGTATATCCGCGATTCCTTGCGCGGATTCTGTTTTATGTAAAAATGCGGCAGTTTTTCCGTGAAACCATGCGCGGATTCTGTTTCACAAAAAATGTGGCAGGGGTTCTTCCCTGCCACACACCTTCCGGAATGCCGAATCGTTTTTTACAGAACCGGTGTCTCGTCCATGTGTCCGTCGCGGTACATCGAGAAAATATCCATAGGATAGTCCTTCAGGTTGTCGAGCACCTTGCGGTCGTCCGCCTGTTTGAGGAGGCCTTCGCGCGCGCGCTTGATTTCCAGCTCGGTCTTGTGCTTGGACGGACCGCCGACACAGCCGCCCTCGCAGATCATGCCCTCGACAAAGCTCTCGGGGAGCCGGCCGGCTTTGAGCATGGTCAGCGTCTTCTTGCAGGCATCGCCGCCGGCGACCTGCACGAGTTTGATTCCCGAGATGTCCTCGCCGCGCTCCTGCATGCACTCGAGCACCGCCTTGGCGACCCCGCCGGAGGACGCGAAGCGCTTGCCCCAGATCGAGGACTCCTGATAATCATTATCCGCAGGCTTGAGTTCGACGCCCTTCGAATTCATCAGGGAAGTAAATTCGCCGTAGGTGATGACATAATCCGCATTGTCCGGGATCGTCGGGTCGTCCGCCTCTGCTTTTTTCGCGATGCAGGGTCCCAGGAAAACGGTGATACAGCCGGGGCGCGTCTTCTTGAGATAACGGGAGATCGCGCACATAGGGGAGACGATGCTGGATACATTCTCCTTGAAAACCTTCGGGAAATGCTTGCGCTGCATGTTGATGAAGGCGGGGCAGCAGGAGGTCGTCATCTTCCGGCCCTCGTGGAAAGCTTCCGTCCACTCGAGCGACTCGTAGGCCGCCGTCATGTCGCCGCCCAGACCGACCTCGACCATATCGGCAAAGCCCAGCTCAAGGAACGCGTCCTTGATGGACTGCATCGTGATGTCGGGGCCGAACTGCCCCTCTGTCGCGGGCGCCACCATGGCAATGACCTCATCCCCTGCCTTGATATGGTTGATAATATCGACCAGATAGGTCTTGGAACCGATCGCGCCGAACGGACAGGAATGGATGCAGTGCCCGCACTGGATGCACTTACTGTCGTCGATATTGCAGATCCCGAACTCGTCGTACGTAATGGCGCCCACCGGGCATACGCGCTTGCAGGGACGCACCAGATGCGCAATCGCGCCGTAAGGGCAGGCATTCGCGCACATGCCGCACTCCTTGCACTTGGTGGGATCAATCCTGGTCCTGTGGTCCAGCACAGTGATCGCGCCGAAGCGGCAGGAATTAATACAGGCTTTTCCCATGCACAGCCGGCAGTTGTCCGTCACGGTATAAGCGGCGAGGGGGCACTCCTCGCATGCGGGCCGGATGACCTGCACGATATTCTTCGTATCACTGCTCAGATCCGCGTTCTTCGCCTGCGCGAGTCGAATCCTCTGCGCAATGATCGCCCGCTCTTTGTACACACAGCAGCGATACTGCGCGATTGGTCCCGGACTGATGTCAAAACGCAGCGCGTCCAGTGTTTCAGGATTGAGATTGTCTTCCCAGGCAAGCTTTGCAACCTGCTCCATTATAAAATGCTTCAGACGGACCAGGGTGGCGTCATTGGTTATCATAAGGTTCTCCTCCAGAATTGTGTTATCTGCCCTCTGCGGCGGGCGTGAACATAGTTGATATTATCTTATCAAATTGAACAGGGTTTGACTATATCTTTTTGTTGCGATCTCCCGTCACTATGCCTTAGAATGAATCAGAAAGGACATTTTAAAACACGAAAAGAAAAAAGACTGAAACCGAACAGCGCAGGCAATACAGCCGGAGCAATACAACTGAAACAATACATACGACTGAAGCAATGCAGCTGAAACAATACAGCTGTAACAAAACCGGTGAAGCAAAAGCGGCAGAAGCGGAAATGAACAGGAATAATAAGGAGGAATTATGTTTGAGAAAAAAACAGACCTGAAGACCGCGGTCTTTTTCGCGGACGGATGTGAAGAAATCGAGGGGCTGACCGTCGTCGATCTCCTGTATCGCGCGGGTATTCCCTGTACAAAGGTCTCCATCAACGCGGAGCCGGAGGTCACGTCCTCCCATGAAATCACTTTCCGGACAGACACAACCATTGATAAACTCGATTTTGACGAATATGACATGCTGATCCTGCCCGGCGGCGTCCCCGGCACGCCCAATCTGCGCGCCTGCGCCCCCCTGATGGAGCAGGTCATCGCCTTCCACAAAGCCGGAAAGCAGGTTGCGGCCATCTGCGCCGCACCCGGGATCCTCGCGGAGCTCGGACTTCTGAACGGCATCCCCGCCACCTGCAACCCGACGCGCGACGAGCTCCTGAAGGAGAGCGGCGCGCTCCTGTCCCATGACAACGTGGTTGTCAGCGGCAATATCATCACCAGCCGCGCCATGGGAACCGCGATCCCCTTCGGTCTCGCGATCGTAGAGCACTATCTCGGCGGGGAAGCCGCCCGCGCGCTGGGAGAAAATGTCCTGTACTATACATGACTTCCTGAAACTCCGCAGGTTCTCTGTGCCTGTACATACCGGACAGGGCAGAAGCGGCTCCGCTGCCCTCCGCCCTCCCGCACCCGCAGACCGCCTTCCGCCTGCAGACGAAAAATTCTTCCGGCGGCATTGCGGACAAAAGGCAGGATTCCGGCCCGGAATCCTGCCTTTTTTGTGTTTTCTGACCCTTCACACACGGATCCTCTGTGCACATCCCCGCGCATAGGCGCGCGGGCGGCAGATCCGCAGTCTCAAAGAACCGCATCTGCTGCCGTCCTCTGTTTACGTCCTCGCGTAGAGGCGCGCGAGCCCCAGCATGCGCTCCGCCAGCTCCTTCTTGAAAGCCCTGGATCTGGCGCGCCATTTCCAGTTATTGCCCAGCGTGGAGGGCGTGTTGATACGCGCCTCACTTCCCAGCTCGAGGTAATCCCACATAGGGATGATGCAGATCTCCGCGACGCTCATCATCGCGACGCGGATCATCGCCGACACCGCCTCTTCCCGGCTTCGCACGCCCAGATACCGGAACGCGTAGTCGCGGATCTCCGGATCCGCGCTGTCGAACCACCCGCGGGTCGTATCGTTGTCATGGGTTCCGGTATACACCACACAGTTGGGGACAAAATTGTGCGGCTGATATTCGCTGTCGCTCCTGGCGTCAAAAGCGAACTGGAGCACCTTCATTCCAGGATATCCGGTCTTCTCCAGAAGCTGGTGCACCTCCGGCGTCAGAAAGCCCAGATCCTCCGCGATGACCTTCCGTCCGGCGATTGTGTCCCCGAGGGACCGGAACAGATCCATTCCTGGTCCCTTGACCCAGGTCCCGTTCATCGCCGTCTTCTCCTGCGCCGGAATCTCGTAATACGATTCAAACCCGCGGAAATGATCGATCCGGACGGCATCATAGAAAAAGAAAGCATGCTCCATCCGGGATTTCCACCAGGAAAAGCCCTGGGCGCGGTGCCGCCCCCAGTCATAGATCGGGTTGCCCCACAGCTGGCCTGTGATGGCGAAAACATCCGGCGGGCAGCCCGCGACGACAGTCGGGTGCCCCGTCGAATCCAGCTTGAAAAGCTCCGGATGGCTCCATGCGTCGGCGCTGTCCATCGCCACGTAGATCGGCAGATCCCCGATGATCCGGACGCCGTGCCGGTTGGCATACTCCTTGAGCGCCTTCCACTGCCGGAAAAACATATACTGCAGAAAGCAGAAGAAGCGGATCTCGTCCAGAAGTTCGCTGTGCCATCTTTTCATCGCCTCCGGACGGCGGAGACGGATATCCTCGTCCCATTCCATCCACGCGACATTTTCAAACCTGCCCTTCAGCGCGCTGTAGAGCGCGTAGTCATCCAGCCAGTGCTTGCTGTTTGTCATGTACGTCTCGAACGCGTAGCGGTCCCTGTTGTAGACGCTGTCCTGCCATTTTTCCGCCGGGTGAAGGGCATAGGGACTGTTCTCGTACGCCCGGTGCAGGAGCAGATAGCGGCCGTGATAAACCCGGTCATAATCGACACAGGACGGATTCGAGCCGAAATCGTACTGGTCCACCTCGTCGCGGGACAGATACTCCGCCCCGATCAGCTGCTCCAGATCAATAAAATACGGATTCCCCGCAAATGTGGAAAACGACTGGTAAGGCGAGTCGCCGTAACCGGTCTGGCCCAGCGGCAGAATCTGCCACCAGGACTGCCCGCCCTCTTCCAGAAAATCAATGAAACGATATGCCTCCGTCGAAAAGCATCCGATCCCGTAGCGGGACGGCAGGCTGGTGACCGGAAGAAGAACCCCGCAGCTGCGTTTCATCATTGCATCCCTCCATTTATTCCTTTCCCCACTGGATTTTCCGCACCAGATTGACAAATTCCCCGTTCGTACGGGTTCTGGAAAACAGATCCAGCGCCTGGGTTACCGCCTGTTCGGCGCTGAGTCCGTTGAACGCGCGCCGGATGGTATTGATGGCGGAGAGTTCGTCGGGTGTAAGGAGCAGATCGTCCCTTCGCGTTCCGGAGCGCACGATGTCGATCGCCGGGAAAATCCGGCGTTCCGACAGCCGCCTGTCCAGGACAATCTCCATATTGCCCGTCCCCTTGAATTCCTCAAAAACGATGTCATCCATCTTGCTGCCGGTATCGATCAGCGCGGTCGCGAGGATCGTAAGGCTCCCCCCTTCGCGCATATTCCTTGCCGCGCCGAAAAACCGCTTGGGCATGTGAAGCGCCGCGGGATCCAGACCGCCGGAGAGCGTGCGCCCGCTGGGCGGCTCGGTAATATTATACGCCCTTGTCAGCCGCGTGATGGAATCAAGCAGGATCATCACGTCCTTTTTATGCTCCACAAGGCGCCTCGCGCGCTCGATCGCCATCTCCGAGACCCGCTTATGATGCTCGGGGAGCTCATCAAATGTCGAGTAAATCACCTCCGCGCCGGGACCTTCGATGGCCTCGCGAATGTCCGTGACCTCCTCCGGACGCTCATCGATCAACAGCACAATCAGGTGAATCTCCGGATTGTTGTACTGGACCGAGCGGGCGATATCCTTGATCAGCGTCGTCTTGCCCGCTTTGGGAGGGGATACAATCATTCCCCTCTGCCCCTTGCCGACAGGACACATCAGATCCATGATCCGCATGGAAATCGTCCCGCCGGACCGCTCGAGACGGATCCGCTCATCCGGAAAGACCGGCGTCATGTCTTCAAAATTATATCTTTTCGTCGCTTCGTCCGGCGAAAATCCGTTGACGCTCTTGACATACAACAGCGCGCTGAATTTTTCCCCCTGCGTCCGGACGCGTATGTTTCCGACAATAATGTCGCCGGTCTTGAGACCGAAGCGCCGGATCTGGCTGGGCGCGACATAGATATCATTCTCGCCGGGCATATAGTTCGCGCAGCGGATAAATCCGAATCCGTCCTGCATGACCTCGAGTATCCCGTTCGCCATCTGCCCGCTGTCCAGCTCTGTGTTCAGCTCGTCCTTGTGGAGAACCGGCGTATCCGGCCGTCCGGGCTGATACATCCTTGCGAGACGCTGCGCCGCCGTCTCCTGCGCGCCGCTCCTCTGGCTCCCGTACTCGCTCTGCTCTCGCGCGGCGCTCTCCAGGCTCTCCGGAACAGCATTCCCGGAAAAGGCGCCGTCCGCATTCTCCGTCCTTGTCTGGAACCCGGCGCGGGGCGCGCCCGCCGCCATTCGATCCTGTCTGTCCTGCTGCAACACAGTCCCTCCGTACTGCTCCTGGCGGTCCTGGACCTGATCATATCCGCCCCGGACTCTGTCCTGGCGGTCCTGGACCTGATCATATCC
>JAUNJS010000121.1 GCA_030533125.1 Eubacteriales bacterium
ACGAAATGAGTATCATACGTGACGAATCCCTTGCGCCTTCGGGTATTAAAAAAATAGAGTGGGTGCGCTCTTATATGCCGGCGCTCTCCGGGATCGAGAAGAGATTTGAAGAGGAAAAGCCTTTTAAAGGGCTGCGGATCGCCGTGTCCGTCCATCTGGAGGCGAAGACCGCGAATCTGGGCCTCGTCCTGCAAAAAGGAGGCGCGGAGGTCTTTCTGACCGGCTGCAACCCGCTCTCCACGCAGGACGATGTGGCGGCGGCGATCGCGGGGATGGGCGTGGAGACCTTCGGCAAATACGGCGTCACGCCGGAGGAATATGAGGATCTGCTGGCGCAGACGCTGGCGTGCCATCCCCACCTGATCGTAGACGACGGAGGGGACCTGATCAATCTGCTCGGCGGGCGCTGCAGGGAATACGCGGACTCGCTGATCGGCGGCTGCGAGGAGACGACCACCGGGATCCTGCGCCTCAGGGCCAGGGAGAGGGAGGGGATTCTTCCCTGCCCCATGATGGCTGTCAACGACGCGAAGGCGAAGCACTATTATGACAACAAGTACGGGACCGGGCAGTCTGTCTGGACAGCGATCATGGATACGACCAACCTGATTGTGGCAGGAAAAACGGTCGTCGTGGCGGGATACGGCTGGTGCGGCAAGGGCGTCGCCATGCGCGCGAAGGGAATGGGCGCCAATGTCGTCGTCACCGAGATCGATCCCTTCAAGGCCCTCGACGCGACGATGGACGGATTCCGGATCATGAAGATGGATGAGGCCGCGAAGATCGGGGACATTTTCGTCACCGTCACCGGCTGCAAAGATGTCATTGTACAGAGGCATTTCGAGTCCATGAAAGACAATGCGGTCCTGTGCAACGCCGGGCATTTCGACTGCGAGGTGGATGTGGCCACGCTCAGAAAAATGGCCGTTTCCGGCGCTCCACGGCGGGAGAACATCGTCGGCTATACGCTGCCGGACGGACGCACGCTGAACGTCCTGGGGGAGGGGCGGCTCGTGAACCTGGCCTGCGGCATCGGCCACCCGGCCGAGATCATGGACATGTCCTTCTCTGTGCAGGCCCTGAGCCTCCTCTGGCTTGTGGAGCACAGGGACGGTCTGGTCAGAAAGGTCTACAATGTCCCGGATTCCATCGACGATGAGATCGGCCGCTACAAACTGGCCGCCATGAACCTGTCCATTGATACCCTCACCCCGGAGCAGGAGGCATATCTCGCCGGCTGGGGGTGACGGGGGCGGAAACGTTCAGACCGCCGCCAGACTCGAGATGTTCTGCGTGGTTATCAACGCAAAAAACCCGATTGTAACGCGTAATCATATATTTCAGGCATGTCAGGCATGCCTGTTTGAGAAATGCGGCGGACTGTGCTATGATTCTGTCATCCGGGATGCCGGGAAACCGGTCTGCCGGGTTCGGGCCGGGGATCTGGCCGCCGGAACAGTCATATGGATCTGTATATTCAAACAATGAGAGGGATGGTTCCGTGAGTGAAGTTTACAGACTGTCAAAGCCAAGGAAAAAAGGACTGCTTAATCTTGTATTCAGCCGTTTCTTTGTCATTCTGGTGCTGATCATTCTGCAGATTGCGGTGATTATCAGCTTTTACACGTGGCTCGGAAAGCTGCTTCCGTTTTTTCCTGTAATAACCACGCTGTTTACGGTCGGCGGGATCATCTATCTGTTTAACTGCGGCATGGATTCTTCTCCCAGGCTGTCGTGGATGCTGATCATAGCGATCCTGCCGATTACCGGAGTCGCCCTGCTGGTCTTTACCCAGACCAATATCGGACATCGAAAGACAAAAAAGCGGGTTGCGGAGCTGATCGACGAGACCTCGGACGCGCTTGCGCAGCCGGAGGGAGTTCTTGAAAAGCTTCACAACGAAACGCCCTCCGCGGATGATCTGGCGCGATATCTGCGGAGGTGCGGGTGCTTTCCGGTCTATGACAGGACAGAGGTGTCCTTTTTCCCTCTCGGAGAGGATAAGTTTGCCGCGCTGCTTGAGGAGCTGAAGAAGGCAAGGGAGTTTATCTTCATGGAGTACTTCATCATCGATGAAGGCTATATGTGGGGAGAGATCCTGAAAATCCTCGAGGCGAAGGTGAAAGAAGGCGTGGAAGTACGTGTGCTCTACGACGGGATGCTCGAAGTGTCCACCCTTCCCTCCAATTACGCCGCGCTGCTGCGGCAGCGTGGAATCAAGGCGAAGGTGTTTGCCCCCATCAAGCCTTTTGTATCCTCCCACTACAATTACCGGGATCACCGCAAAATCCTGGTGATTGACGGAAAGACTGCTTTCACCGGCGGGGTCAATCTCGCGGATGAGTACATCAACCGCAGAGAGCGGTTCGGGCACTGGAAGGATACGGCGGTGATGCTCAGAGGAGACGCGGTCAGCAGTTTCACGCTGATGTTCCTGCAGATGTGGAACCTCGACGAGACGCAGCCGGTCTTTGCGCCCTGGCTGGAAAACCGGAGCGTTCCCGCCGGGAATCCTTCCGGCTATGTGATTCCCTACGGGGATTGTCCGCTCGACAAGAATAAGGTCGGGGAAATGGTGTACATGGATATCCTCAACAGGGCAGAGGACTATGTGCATATTATGACGCCCTACCTGATCCCGGACGGGGAGCTGGAGACAGCCCTGCAGTTCGCGGCGCAGCGCGGCGTGGACGTGAAGCTGATTCTGCCCGGGATTCCGGACAAGGCGTACGCGTTTGCCCTCGCGAAATCCCATTACATGCGGCTGCTCAAAGCGGGAGTGGAAATCTACGAGTATACACCCGGCTTTGTGCACGCGAAAGTCTTTGTCAGCGACGATCAGAAAGCGGTGGTCGGCACGATCAATCTCGATTACCGCAGTTTATACCACAACTTCGAATGTGCCGTATATATGTACAGGACAGGATGTATCCCCGAGATCGAAAGTGATTTCCGGAAAACCCTGGCAAAATGCCGCCGTGTCACACCTGAGACGATCAAAAACGAGAAACTGTCTTATAAGCTCATGGGAGGTCTCCTGCAGTTCATCGCTCCGCTGATGTAAGGCTGTAAAAAACAGCGGGCAGGCAGCCGCAAATGCCGTGCCCGCATGAGTATTTGCGGACATGTGTGGAGCGGGGAGATTGCGCGCAGGCGCGGCAATGCGCGGCTTACTCTTCTTGCGGGTTTTGAGAGAGGTGCTCCCTCTGCATGATGCCTCGTATTCTCAGAATCTGTTTTTCGTTCAGCGGTTCCTCAGAAAGGAGGCTTTGCAGGGCCTGATCCGCCAATTCTCCCGCAGCTTCCTTCTGTCCATCCTTCAGATACAGCTCCAGGAGGCAGGCCATTGCGTTTTCCGCACTGTCCCTGCTTTTATCGTTTGCCTGATATATGCAGAGAAGTTCCTTCTGCAGATTTATGGCTTCTGTATACCGGCACAGGAAGTCGAGACATTCCACGGTCTCTTCCATGGCTTTCAGAGTGTCCGCATGGGTCAGTCCCAGTGCTTCCTTTCGCCTGCACCAGAGTTCCCTGGTAACTGTAAGTGCCGTCGATTTTGTTTTCGCGTCCCCTGTCAGGCTTTTGCTCTGCTTACGAAGGGAACTGGCATACTGATCCATGGCTTTAAGTGTCTTCTCTGCAGTTCTGCCTTCCGCTGCTTCTGTGATCAGCAGTATTTTCTCGCGAACCGGCACAAGCTGATCAAAATAATGCAGGAAATTTAATATTGTGGAGAGTTCTTCGTACTCGGAAAGCAGCTGCGTATCGTTTTCCCCGTTCTCTTTTCTGCTCTCAATATACTGTTTTTCCAGTTCCAGAGCTCTTTGCTCATAACCGCTGAAATAACATCCCAGTACCTCTTCTTTCAACGCAAAAAGCGTGTCCTCCGCTTTCTCTCCCTTTTCTTTTTTACAGATATTGTACATCTCCCGGGCCATTTTCATACTGTCCGGAAAGCGGAAAGCACACCTCAGCGCAACAATCAGGTTTTTCTGTGACTGCAGAGTCAGGGAATGTGCCGGGCCTAAAACCAGTTTCCGCAGTATAAACGCCTGTGCCAGTTTCTCTGCCGACTCATTGTATTTTTCCAGAGTGAACAGTAATACGCCGAGTTCATTCAGTTTGACAAGGGTATCAGGATGATCCTTTCCTTTCACTTCGCACAGAAGATGATAGTACTGCATAAGACTTGGGAGCAGTTCGTTGTATAACTCCTCTCTCCAGAGAGAGTTATTGAAACTGTTTAAAGCCTCGAGTGTATCCGGGTGTTTTTCGCCGAGAGACTTCTTTTTTGACAGCCAGTCCCGTTTCCTTCTCTGTGTAATTCTATAACGGTACATACAGTTTCCTCTGCTTCCTCAATCCCCGTTGACAAAAGGAATCGGCTTGATGCCGCGCAACACTTTGTTATAGTAATCGTCGAGAGAGAATATACGGAAAGCGCCGCCTCTGTTGTTTTTCAGGGGAAGCGGAGGATATCCCTTAAACATTTCGTACATATCGATATCCGCTATTTCCGTGATGATCGGATACTGTCTTGCATGCATGATCAGGGCTTCTCCCTTCTCTTTATTGAGACGCTGCAGTTCGGAGACGGAGATCAGCCTGCGGTGCTGATTCTGGGATGTCACGGTCGTACCGCAAAGCGCACTGATCTCTTCCAGGAGATCCAGTTCCTTGGAGGTGAGGAAAACCCAGTTTTCACAATTTCCCTTGATCGTATCCGCGTCTTCCTGATAGCGGCCAATCAGCTGATGTTTGCTCTGGACAATGAGGAAATACCGTATATTCCGGCTTCTTCCGGCTGAGATCATGGACGCCATGTCGGGGATTTTCGGGATATTGCAGAATTCGTCCAGCACAAAATTAACCCTCACAGGGAGCATTCCGTTCATCTCCCTCTGTGCCTCCCGGATCAGAATCTCGTAGGCCTGTTTCAGAAATGTGGTGACCAGAAAATGTACTGTTGTCTTTTCATCGGGTACAATGATATACAGCGCAGTCTTTTCCCTCCCGATCTTTGACAGATCGATCGTATTTCCCGACAGCATGATGGAAAGATCCTTCTGGATGTTAAAGACGCGAATCATGGCGTATAGTGACGCAAAAATACTCTGCAGAGTTTTTTCCGGGGACGTCAGCACATTCTTGTAGTTCATTCCGGCAATGGAGTACGGGCTCATTTGTTCGGAGAGCAGTTTGAGTTTCTCTTTCATATCATCAGAGCACAGCCTTGCCAGACTGGACACGTTCGCCTCGGATTCGTCGGCGCACTCCATCAGCAGTAATAGATTCGCGATCGCGTAAGAGGAGGCCATTTCAGGCCAGAAGATATCGTGGGTGGTCTCAAACTGTTTCGCGGACAGTGTGCCTACGAAATCGTTCAGAAGGACTGTCGCGCTCTCCTTATCCCCGGCTTTATACATTCTATAAGGAAGCGCGAGCGGATTCCAGAGATCCCCTTTGCCGATGTCGCGGAAATTCAATACCACAGTCCGGTAACCATATGCCTTGGCCATCCCGGAAGTTCTTCTGTAGAGTTCTCCCTTCGGGTCTGTGGCAATAAAGGATTCTCCGGCCCGGATAAACATTCCGAGCATGGGCATACAGAAAAGACGGGTCTTTTTGGAACCTGTCGCGCCAAAGATCAGGGAGTGCGTGTCTTCCGCGTCAACATACGCGTTCTTCCCGTCCGACAGCAGAGGCAGGCCCGCCGCCGGGTATTCCGTGTCATTCAGATGAATATATGTGCTGCTGTTCCGGATCTCATCTTCTGTGGCCCACCGGGTCTCCTGATTCGTGTTGATATATCTCTTATAACGGTAATTTTCCAATGTTCTTCTCCTGTGTCGTGCCATTGTACTTTATGCGGAACGCACTGTGTACAGGTCTTTTTCCCTGTGTATCGCGACCACCCGGCGCTTCTGCATTGTAAAGCCGGGGAGCAAAAAGCGTACAGGTCTTTTTCCCTGCGTATTGCGACCGCCCTGCGGTGACAAATGTGGTAGATCAGATCAGTCTGTTTTACGGTTTCCCCGGTCAGGAGAAGCCGATCCTCCTCTTCTGGAACTTGTAAAGCGTACGCCGGATATATTCACTCTCCGGCGCGAAATACTTCAGATCCTCCGCTGTCAGTACGGGGCTTTTCCTGATCTCATGGGAATATAATTCATATATGATATCGCTTCCGAGCAGACGGATCGTACCGGATGAATCGAAATATCTGTTCTCCCGCAGGACATCGATGGAACCTGTCAGAAGTTCCCGGGCACCCTCATCCAGCCGGAAATCGTATAGAGCAAGCAGCGCCTCGACCTCCTCAACCAGGGCTTCTGTAGAGGCCGTCTTCATGGCGATTTTCTCAATGCGCAGAAACATCGAAAGGATGGATTCCATAGAACTGACCTTCTGCCCGTCTTTTTCGTTTACAGACAGGACGATCAGCCAGTCGCTTGTATTTTCCCGCAGATAATCCAGAAACTCGATGAAGTGCTGTTCCTCCTGGTGACCCAGCCAGGCATCGATCTTGATGTGGACAATCCCACGGAAAAAAGTCCTGAATCCCGCGCTGTTGCTGACTTCATCGTTCAGGCGCCGGATCTCGGAGAATTCTGAACCGGGCTTATGGTAGTTCAGCATAAACTCAAATGACGGCACGTCTCCATAGAACTCCATCAGATTCTTTTTCGCGATCAGATAATCGCCGAGGGCATCCACAAAACGGGAGGTGGTGTAGTCGCTTTCCGATACAACAAACAGATCCGGCAGCAGGATCGGGGCTTTTGCGGGAAAGCGCTCCAGGTTGGCAGACAGCGTCTCCCACTTGTCCACAAGCTCGCGAAGCCTCTCTGCCCCTTCGATATTAATCAGTTTTTCGTAATAGCGATTCATAGATTCCGTCTCCATTTCTTGTTTTTATGATCGCAGGGCCGCCATGAGGTGGTTTCACCTGATGGCGGGCGGCGTAATAATCAGCCCCGCCGCAAGCGGGCCTGCGCGGTGTCTGATTGCAGCGCCGGAGCTTTTACAGTATAAGCAGGATTTCTTTTCATTATATCATCACTTGTGAATATAAAAAAGCGCAGGATTGTGGGGGGAGCGGGGGCGTTCAGCCGCTTGATTCTGTGCAGAATACATGATACATTACTCAGGAACCGAGAGAGCGAGTTGATTCGGACAGGCCGGGAATTCCGCCCGTCTGAAGGAGATATAAGGAGATCCCCATGAATTATGTTTTTATTTCCCCCGCGTATCCTGTCACCTGTACGTATTTCTGCGATCGCCTGCATAATCTCGGCGTGAATGTGCTGGGGATCGGGGATGTGCCGTACGACGCCCTGAACGGTCAGCTGAAGGCTTCCCTTACAGAATACTACTATGTGGATTCTCTGGAAGACTATGATCAGGTGTACCGCGCGGCCGCGTTTTTCATCCATAAATACGGGAGGATCGACTGGCTGGAATCTCTGAATGAATACTGGCTTCCCACGGACGCGCGTCTGCGGACGGATTTCAATATCGCGGTCGGCACCCGGGAGGACGGGATCGGAGATCTGGTAAAAAAATCCGCGATGAAACGGGTCTTTCTGGAAGCGGGGATCCCGACCGCGCGCCAGCATATCGTCACCGATTCCGGGGCGGGAAGGGCGTTTGCCGCGCAGGTGGGGTATCCGGTCATCGTGAAGCCCGATATAGGCGTCGGCGCGAACGGCGCCATGAAACTGAAAACAGAGGAGGAGCTGCTCGCTTTCTACAAGGACCTTCCGTCAGAACCCTATGTCATGGAGGAATTCCTGAGCGGGGACATCTGTACGTATGACGCTGTCCTCGATTCCGCCTGCGAGCCGCTGTTTGAATCGATGTGCACGTATGAACCCGTCATCGATTCGGTGCAGAACGACGAGAACATCCATTTTTACACGACGGCCGACGTCCCGACAAAACTTCTCGAGCTGGGGAGGAAGACCGCGAAAGCGTTCGGGGCGGACCGGCGCTTTGTCCATTTTGAGTTCATCAATCTCACGAGGGACTATGAGGGCATCGGAAAAGCAGGCGATTATGCCGCGATGGAGGTCAATATGCGTCCCGCGGGCGGGCATGATCCCGACATGATGAATATCGCGCAGTCGATCGATGTTTTTCAGATCTACGCGGAAATGGTGACTCTGGGCAGGCGGGTTTCCCCCGCGTCCGGGGAACGGTTTCTCTGCGCGTACGCGGCCCGGAAGGACGGCCATGATTTCACGCACTCCCATGCGGAAATCATGGAGCGCTACGGCGGCAGGATCGTACTGCAGGAGGAGATGCCGCCGATCGACTGGCCGTCCATGGGGCGGTACGTATATCTTGCGAGATTTAAGGAAAAAGAGGAAATGGACAGGTATTTCACATTTGTCCTCGGATGACGG
>JAUNJS010000463.1:0-1723 GCA_030533125.1 Eubacteriales bacterium
CAGCCTCACAGGTCACGGCTGCAGGAGGTACTGCCCCGGAGGAAGCAGCCTCAGCGGTAACAACATCAGAGGAAAAAGCCGAAAGCACAGAGGCTTCTTCTGATAACCGGAACGCGGAAAGTGATGAATATGCAGAACTTGCTGCCATTGGGGATGTCCAGGTGGAAAACGGGATCATGACCGTTTCGATCACTCTTCCTCCGGAATTTGCGGAAGGGATAACGCAGGAACAGCTCGACGCGTCCAACGGGACAATATATGAGTCGGCAGTCCTCAATGAAGACGGATCCGTCACCTATAAGATGACCAGGGCACAGCACAAGGCCGTTATGGAGCAGCTCTCCGACAGCTTTGATGAGAGTATCCAGGAAATGATCGATAATAACGAGTATTATTCCATTTCCGCCGTCACACATAATGATGATTTCACTGTATTTGATGTGACACTGAACGGGACAGAGCTTGGCTTCCAGGATGCTTATTCAGCATACGCCTTCTATATGTACGGCGGCATGTACGGTATCTTCAACGGACACACACCGGAACACGTTATTGTCAATTACCGGGATCCCGACGGCAACCTGATCGAGCAGGGCGACTCGGCGAACATGGGAGACGCGGAAGAATCTCCGGATACATCAGACCCCTCTCAGGATTCAGAGAGCGGAACTGACAATTCCGCAAACACCGGTACATTTGAGCGCACTGTACTGATTGACAACGATGAATGTTCTATCGTTGTCAAGGACATCAATGAAAAAGACTTCTGGGGATATACGCTGAAAGTCGAGCTGGAAAACAAATCGCCGGACAAAACATTCATGTTTTCGGTTGATGACGCATATGTAAACGGCGTCGAAGCAGATCCTCTCTTTGCAACAGAGGTCAATGCCGGAAAGAAAGCGAACTCAGAGATTTCATTCAGTTCTTCCGAGCTGAAAAAACATGGAATAGACGATTTTACAGACATCGAGATCATGTTCCGTGTATATGACACTGACACTTATGAATATGTGGCGGCAGAAGAAACCGTTCACGTCTACCCGCATGGAGAAGAAAATGCCGTAATGTTTTCAAGAGAAACTGCAGATACCGACACCATCCTGGCTGACGATGACAATGTGACAATTATTGTGACCGGATATACCGAAAAAGATGAGTTCGGATACTACAACGTGAACCTTTTCTTTGTAAACAAAACCGATACAACCGTGATGTTCAGTGTTCAAGACGCGTCTGTAAACGGATACATGGCAGATCCGTTTTTCGCCATAGAGATCGCTCCGGGAAAATGTGCTTTTAGAAGCATGTCCTGGTCAGACACTGTTTTTGAGGAGAACGGAATCGAGGAGGTTGAAGAAATCGTGGCGCATTTCGTGGCATATGATTCAGACAACTATGAAAGAGACTACCTCGATGAAGAGTTTACCCTCAATCCATAAGAGACAGGCAATTGTGAAATGAAAGATCGAGACTCATAAAACGAAAGATTGAAACAGAGGGCAGTCCTCAAAAGGAAAAGGGGACAGCTCTCTGCCTCCAGAGACCGACAAGCGTATTTATCTTTCATTGGAACTAAAAAAGAAGAGACAGAGCGCTGCCCTCTGTCTCTCCTTGCTATACAAAGGTCGCCTTCTATAGAAATCTGCGTACTTATCACAGGGAGGAGGACAACATATGCCTTTAAATCAGAAAATTGACAGCTTTAGAGGAAAGTACTTCT
>JAUNJS010000463.1:1749-2681 GCA_030533125.1 Eubacteriales bacterium
CGGCAACGGTTACATATGAAGGACTCACCTACCGGAATAACGAAGCCGCGTTCCAGGCACAGAAAACATTCAGTGATGATTTCAGAACAACGTTTACGACACTTGCCCCTTCGGAAGCTAAACGCAAAGGGAGACGCGTTCGCCTGCGGCAGGACTGGGAACAGGTGAAGGACGGAATCATGGAAGAAATCGTTCGGGCAAAGTTTACACAGAATCCGGAACTAAGGAAACAGCTCCTTGCAACGGGAAATGCCGACCTGATCGAAGGAAATCACTGGAACGATCGGTACTGGGGCGTAGATGCCCGTACCGGAGCAGGCGAAAATCACCTGGGAAAAATCCTGATGAAGATACGGGAGGAGCTTTTGAAAACGCAGGCATCTCCGGAATCCTGACGAAGCCGGAGCGAGAGCGGAGACACGGAGAATACAGAGCAAAGACTGCTTTCCTGCTTTGAGGATTATCAACAGAAAATGTCTTTTTTCTTCGAGTATGTTTATCACATATGAAATTTCGGGATTTTCTGGTAAGATATAAGGTGTCCAGAACCTTCGAAAAACAGTAAACATGTTATCAAAATCGAGGGACGTTCCACCTAATATGATTTCCTGCGCTTACAGTGTTCACTTATCGGAAGTCCCGCGAGAAACTTCCGATAAGTTGTATCTACTGTTGTATCTGCCTCTGTTCATATTACGAACAGCCGCATGGGTTGCGAACATTCTGAGACATCGATTAAGAGGGTCTTAATAATACGTAAATCGGCTTCGCATTTATATTTGATCAGGCGGAGTCAACATAATACCTCTTTTGTTCGGAATACAATAGTTCTACACGGAAGAACTTCTAAAGGAGTCACATCATGTTGTCTTCAGGAATATATGAGCAGATCGTTAATACGAGAATCAGCACAGAACTGGCAAAACTGGATC
>JAUNJS010000122.1 GCA_030533125.1 Eubacteriales bacterium
TGTTTATCTCTTGTTTGACCGTCTCCAGATGTTCATGCGTTCCGCCTCCCGGATGAGTTCTTCGCGGTAGTCGGGGTGCGCGAGGCCGACGAGCATTTCGGCCCGTTCCCAGGTGGAGCGTCCCTCCAGGTTGGCGGCGCCGTATTCGGTCACGATGAAGTAGACCTGGGAGCGCGGGGAGGTCACGATCTCGCCGGAAAAATGGGGCAGGATATTGCTGTGGACCCCGCCCTCCCGGTCGGTGTATGTGGAGGGCAGGCAGAGGAAGGCCTTTCCGCCGCGGGAGGCGGACGCGCCCAGAAGAAAGTCGAGCTGCCCGCCGGTGCCGCTGATCTGGCGAAGGCCGGTGCTCTCCGAGGAGACCTGTCCGAACAGGTCCACGTTCAGGCATTCGTTAATGGACACCATATTGTCGATCTGGCCGATAATCCCCGGATCATTGACGAATTCAAGCGGGCAGTAGGCGAAGACGGGAGTTCCGTCCAGCCAGTCATAGATCCTGTCTGAGCCGAGCGCGGTCCCTGCGACACCCTGTCCCGGAAAGATCTTTTTCTTCCGGTTCGTCAGCTTTCCGGCTTCATACAGATCCACATAGGCATCCGTGCACAGCTCCGTGTGCATGCCCAGATCCTTCAGGTCCGACTGCGCCAGCATCTTGCCGACGACGGACGGGAGGCTCCCGATACCGAACTGGAGCGTCGCGCCGTCCGGAATATGGGGAAAGATGTTGGCGGCAATCTTCTGATCTACTTCAGTCGCTTCCACGACGCCGGCCTGCGGGAGCTGCGGGTGCTCTCCTTCCACAATGTAATCGATCTCGGAGATGTGGATGCAGTCCCCGAAGCCTCCGCAAACGCGGGGCAGGCGTTCATTGATCTCCACGATCACGATGTCCGCCTGGTCCAGGATTCCCTGCGCCGTCCCGGTGGCGCAGGACAGGCTGAAAAACCCGTGCCGGTCCATGGGCGTCACGGAGGTCATCGCTACATTCACGGTCAGAAAATGCTGGTAATACGGTACGACGTAATGGAACACCATGGGAATGTAATTGCAAAGCCTCCTGTCGCACAGCCGGCGCTCGTAGGAGGAGCAGTGCCATGTGTTGTAAATAAAATGTTCTCTCGTTGGGTCGCACTCGGCAACCTCGACGGGCCCGAACATGAGGTTCCCGCGCACCTTGACATCCGTGAGTTCCTCTTTCCTGGCCGCCAGTGCCCGGTCCAGAAGGTACGGGAAACCCAGCGTCATCGTATAGTCGACCCAGTCCCCGCTTTTTACGCACCGGACCGCCTCCTCCGGCGTCCGCAGCTTCTGTCTGTACATCTGATGAATATCCATTTCTGTCCCCTCTCCCTGATGCCTCTGTTTTTATAGATTCTGAATCCTGCTATTTCCAGATCCGGCAGCTCCTGACTTCCGGAGTTCCCGGATTCTACGCTCCTGTATGCTGAAATTCCTTAATCGTGACACTTCCGCATTTTGCCGTCTTATTGTATGATGCTTCTGCATTCTGCGGGCAGCCCGGCTGTGTCTGTCAAAAGACAGAACCGGACCCGTTCCTGTGACAGCCTGAGATTCACTTCACCAGTTCAATCTCTTCTCCCGCATCGATAATAAGGCGGTTTTCCGCCTGAAACTGTTCCGCTCTGACGCGGTCAAAAAACACACCGCTTGCCGGAATCACATGATAGGGGATGTTGTGTTTCGCCCGGACAAGCGCCGCGCATTCCGCCGCTTCTTCCGGATCCATATTGTATACGCCGTCACAGCAGTAAAACGCGTAATCGATCTCTTTTTCAGCCAGCATCGGCATCTGCTCTGTCCTGCTCGTGTCCCCGGTTACATAGACCTTCACTCCGTCGGAAAAGGTGAGCACGTACCCGACGCATTCATTTTTGCTGTGGTTCTGATTGTATCCCGCTTCCACCGCTTCGACTGTCACATAGTCCAGATCAAATGTCTGATGCGTACCGCCCGCCAGGGCCTCCGCCCACGTGATGATCTGACAATCCGGGTTCCGGTTCTCCACCAGCTCCGCATTGTTGTGATCATAATGTCCGTGCGTAATCAGGATCAGGTCCGCGGCAGGTTCATACCCTTCCCCGGCAAACGGGTCGATATAGATCACCTTTCCCTCTGCCGTCGTGATCCGGATACTTGCGTGTCCCTGATAAAGAAGTTTTGCTGGAGAGGCTTCTTCCGCGGGTTTTTCTTCCCCAGACTGTCCTTCCGCAGCCCTGTCCTCCGCGGTCTTTTCTTCCGCAGACTGCCCTTCCGCGGTTTTTTCTTCCACGGTCTTTCCCCCTTCGGTCTTGTCTTCCTCAGACTGCCCTTCCGCAGCCTCTTCCCCCGCGGTCTTCTCTTCCGCGGATTGTTCTCCCTCTGCAGGGGTCACCTCTCCTGCTCCGGCTTCCTTTTCCGGATCAGAGCCTTCTTCTCCGTTTCCCGATGATCCGTTTGCCGGATCAGCAGCATTCTCCCCGTCTGCGGGAAGTTCGAAGTTCGCTTGCGGTTCAAGGGTATCCCCGCCGGATTCCACGGTCTGCTCCTCTTTTTCCTGCGCTGTCTCTGTCTTCTCCGCAGACACGGAGGGCTGTTCCTGATTTATCCCCTTCTGTCTCCGGGCATAAGAGATGCCCAGCATAACACACAGAACAGCCAGACACGTAAGAATCAGTTGTTTCTTGTTCATTTTTCCTCCCCCTTGTACACATGAATTGTATCGGCGCGGCGATCCTAAGGAACTGTCCGAAAATAACTTAGGAAAGATGCATAGGATTTTCTTTCGAGTACAAGGAAAAAAACGTAGGCGATACGGGTATCGCCGAGGCTTTTTGACGCAGTAATCGGAAGAAAAGACATGCAGATTTTCCTAAGTTATTAAGTGACAGGTCCTTAACAATCCCCGGCAGCCTGCCCAAGCGACTGGGCCCTCTCAAGGCCGGCATAAACGCCTCCCAGGGCCAGTAGCTGCGCGCGGGTTCCCTGCTCGACAATCCGGCGGTCCTTTACGACGGCGATGCGGTCGGCATCGTGGACCGTGGAGAGGCGGTGCGCGATGACGATGCAGGTTTTCCCCCGTGAGAGCTCGTCGAGGCTCTGCTGGATTTCCTTTTCCGTCACGCTGTCCAGCGCGCTGGTCGCCTCATCGAGGATCAGAATCGGCGGATTTTTCAAAAAGACGCGCGCGATGGAGATCCGCTGTTTCTGCCCTCCGGAAAGGACGATCCCGCGTTCGCCCACAAAGCTCCGGTAGCCCTCCGGCATCTGCATAATATCCTCGTGGATCTTTGCCAGGCGCGCCGCCCGCACGATCTCCTCATCCGTCGCGTCGGGGCGGCCGTACCGGATGTTGTCCATAACTGTACCGGCGAACAAAAAGACGTCCTGCTGTATGATCCCGATGCTGCGCCGAAGGCTCTCCTGGGTCAGGTCGCGCACATCATGCCCGTCCACGAGGATCCTGCCGCCGGTCACATCGTAAAACCGGGGGATCAGATGGCACATGGTGGTCTTGCCTCCCCCGCTGGACCCGACCAGCGCGACGGTCTCCCCGGGATGGACTGTCATGCTGACGCCGTCGAGCACCTGCGTTCCATCCTGATAGTGAAATGAGACGTGGTCAAAAGTGATCTCTCCCCGGACACTCTCAACGTCCAGCACCTTTGCGTCCGGCGCGTCCTCGATCTCCGGCTTTGTGCGCATCAGTTCCAGAAAACGGTCGAAACCCGCCATGCCCTGTGTATAGATCTCCATGAACTGCATGAGTTTCCGGATCGGAGCTGTAAAGGTCGATACATAGAGCGTGAAGGTGATCAGGTCGACATAGTTCATCGATTCTTTCATGATGAGATATCCGCCCATCGTGATCACCGCCACCTGCATGAGTCCCACCGCCGCCTCGACGCCGGCGTTGAAAAGGCCCATAGCCCGATAGAAAGCAACCCTGCTCTTTTTGAAGGCCTCGTTGGCCTGCTGGAACTTGATGTCCTCCGCCGCTTCATTGGCAAAAGCCTTGGAAGTGCGGATTCCCGAGATCCCGCTCTCGATCGCCGCGTTGATCTCCCCGGTCTTTTTCTTCACTTCCCGGTTCGCGCGCTGCATATTGACGCGCTGCCGCATGCTGAACGCCACGCAGACCGGCAGCAGGACGACCAGCACAAGGGTCAGCCTCCAGTTGACCGTAAACAGGATCGCGAGCGCGCCCAGGAGTGTCAGCGAACAGGTCAGGATATTCTCGGGGCCGTGGTGCGCGAGCTCCACGATCTCAAACAGGTCATTCGTCACCCGCCCCATCAGCACGCCTGTCCGGTTCCTGTCAAAAAAGCTGTAGGACAGTTCCTGCATGTGCATGAACACATCCCGCCGCATGTCGGCCTCGACCATCGTCCCCATCCGGTGCCCGATCACCGTAACCAGATACATGCACCACGCCCGCAGAAGATACGCGATAAACACGACGGACATCACGCTGAAAAAAGTCATAAACAGCCCCTGCGGCAGGAGCGCGCGCATCGACCAGCGGGAGACCAGCGGAAAGACCAGATCCACCGCCGCGACAGCCACAGACAGGGCCATGTCTGCGGCGAAGGCTCTTCCATGCGGCCGGATATACGCGCAAAATACGGAAAGCCGCGAACGGCTGTAGTCAATTTGATCTTTCATTTTCTTTCCCTGTTCCATTACCTGCTTAATCCGGAAACACTTGTTATAAAGCGTTATGAAGCCTCACACGACTGTTATGAAGTCACGGGAATGTGTCTGGATTTTCAAAAACACGTTATTCCAAAAAACCAACGAAAGAAACGCGCTGCCTCTTCCGTTGGTTTTTTCCTTTTTTAATTCATGTTTCCATGCCGGTTTCCATGTCTGTTGACCGGCCTCTTTTTTTCTTCATCGCGAAGTTTTTTAACCCGGATCAGTTCGAGTTTTTGAGTTCTATGAAAATCCTTAACCTGCGTCGATTTGGTTTTCCGGGTTCTCTGAAGATCTCTACCCTGACTCAGTTCGAGTTTTTGAGTTCTATATCGAGGTCGGTGAAGACGTCTTTAACCCAGTTGTACGTTTCGAGAATGGACTGGTCTTCTTCGAGGACGAAGGTTCTGGAGTCGCTGTTGTAGTCTTCTACATACCGGCGGAGTTCGTCTTCATTCTCAACGAGATGTCCGTTGATGGTTACCTCATTTTCCGTGATCGAAACAACGATCGTCGGAGGAATCTCCTCATCGTTCTCTTCCTGATTCGCTCGCGTCTCCACGGTGCTCTCTTTTTCCTGCGTCCCGTCTCCGGACACGCCACCGGATCCGTTTCCGGGCAGCAGGCCGAATCCTCCGGAAAACAGCATGCCGATCGCGATCACAAGTGCCGCTGCTGTGACGCCGCCCGCGGTTTTCTTTCTGTTGTTTCCCTGATCGCTCATTTTGTCCCCCTTTCTGTTCCCCGGTAATCCGGAAACACTTCTTGTTACATTATCCTTTTCCGACTCCTCTGCAAACCATAAACACTTCGTGTTTTTATTTCCTTTTACTGTCCCACGGCTATCCGGGAAGCTTTCGTGTTTTCCCGTCCCTTTCCCGTCTCCTGCAGCGGCGGTTTTGCCGCAGCCGTTTCCGGCATACAGACGCTTCCGTGTCTGGCCGTCTATTTCTCGACAATCTGGTAAAAGACTTCCTTGTATTCCTCTTTTAAGGATTCCAGCCGTTCTTTGATCGGAGTAAACTCCTCCCTCCGGTAGATTTCGCCTGCCGTGCAGTAAAATACGATAAAGACGGGGCGGTCTTCGGCCCCCTTTACAATTTCATCGATGATGGACCCTACGTGTTCGCTGATGTACTGCGTGCGGTCCGCGCCGAGCCGGAAGGTGTCATGCAATACGGCATTTTGACCGGTGTAGATTTTCAGGACGTGATTGCCGTCTTCCGTGACGTTGAGCATCGTGACGAGCACCGCGTTGACCGCGTAGATTTCTTCCGTGTCGTGAACGGCGTTCCTGGCCTTCAGTTCGTTCCGAAGGGTTTCCACCTCGTCCGTGAGCTGCGCGACCTGTTCTTTTGTGTTTTCCGAATCGGCCAGAATCGTCTGTTCACTCTGAACGTTCAGTAACATAACGACAAACAAAATGGTGAAAAGAACGTCCAGGAGAGGGGTCAGATTGATTTCATCGCTTCCGTTCCGTCGCCTGCCTCTTCTGCTCATTTCGGTTCTACTCCCAAGGCAATCCCCTTTTCCTCATTATATTTGTCTTTGAACCGGCCGATACTGTCCTCAATATAGTTGATGAAATATGAGTTAAGATATACTTCAAGTATTTTAAAAACAACAGCCCAGATAATCCCGTAGACGGTCGAGGAAAGCGCGAAGCGGACCCCCACGTACATATCCTGGGCGTTCTGCAGGCCCTGGTTCGTGTTCATCGCGTAGTAAAGCCCGGCAACCGTTCCAAGGATTCCAAACAGCGGGAAGAGCTGTATGACCATGGAAAACCTGGAAATGATAATGGAATCCTCCTGATACTGTTCGCAGAACGCGTCAAACTCGTCCCAGTTGAGCACAAGCTCCGATGTGATCTGCGTGGAGTACTGTTTCGGCCCTTCCGCCTTCACTTTTTTTGATTTCCGCTTTGGTCCGAGCAGTACATCAATCTTATTCTTAAGTTTTTTCAGCCTGGAATGAGATTTATAGTATTGAACGAATTCATAACCCGCCAATACGAAAATCAGCGGATTTAATATTGTCTTCAATATACCACATAACGGTAATGTCAAGAATTCCATAGTCCCATCCCGCGCGACAAGTTTTTGTTCTATCCTAACTTTAATATATTCCCTGTCCGATGACAAGAAGCATCCGCTGTGTTTTCCGGGGAATCAACAGGGGATCGATTTGACCGCCGATGTGACCGGGATTCGAATCATCAGGCGATCCGGATCATGGTTATCAACGGGGCATCGATCCGGCCGCCGAACCGGTCCTCCCCTGTTCCATCTCCCGCGGAAATACGTTATAATAAAATTGTGATAAACCCGGCAGTAATCCTGTGAAAGGAGGAAACAGATCATGGCAGAAACAGCTGAAGGCAACATTCTCATCTTCAGAACTCCGGATGGCGAATGGGGGGAGTTTACCAATCAGTATGTCGCCCCCTTCAACTACATGGGGAATCGTTTTGAGACGGTAGAGCAGTTCCTCTATTATATGAGAGCCATTTTCGGACGCAGTCAGGCCACTGCGGAAAAGATCCTCGCCTGCGGCGGCGATTCCTCCGCTCTGACAAAGACTTCCAAAAAGCAGCGTATCCTGGAAACCAACACATGGGAAGCTGTGCGCCCGCAGATCATGCGCCGCGGCATGCGCCAGAAATTCCTGCAGAACCCTGATCTGCGCAAAAAGCTCCTCAGCACCGGCTGCCGTCTCCTCGTGGAGGTTCCGAAGGAAAGCCTGCTGGAGCGGCTGATTCCCGGCAATGACGACTGGTACCTCCATCCCGGAAAATGGAAAAACCGCAACCAGACAGGAAAGGCGCTGATGCAGGTTCGCGCGGATCTTCGCTGCGCGGACCGTCTCGTCGGCCCGAATGAAGCCTATGTCTTTCCGGACGAGCCTTTCGTTCTCCGGACTCCTTTGGGACAAATGAATTTAAGGGAGATCTCTGTTCTCCCGGGTGCCCGCGAAGCGGTGTGCGCGTATGCCGAGACCGCCCAGCAGTACCTTCCTCTCGTCATCGCCACGGCGGACGACTTCATCAACCGGAAAAATCTGCCCCTCGTCACCCTGGAGCGCGCTATCGCCCGCAATACGGCGGACGTCAATCTCGCGCTGAGCCGCGCCAAAGCCAGAGAGGAAGCGACGATCACGGAAGCAGGCGCTCCGGAGACTACAGGCGCAGCCGCATCTTTTGAAACGCCGGCAGAGACTGCCGCAGATCCAACTCCCGCGGAAAACCCGGAAGCGCCCTTCGAAGCGGAAGATTCTTTCGAGGCGCCCGGCTCCATCTCGCTTTCGTTCGGCGCGGAGTCTGACCCCGCCGCGGAAGCAGCCGCAAACGATTCCGGTTCGGAAGCGGAGAACGGCGCGTTCGGCGCAGAGGCAGAGTCCGGGATCGACGCGTTTGACGCCGGCGCGGGAGACGCTGCCGATCCGATCCCGGAAATCCCGGATATTTCCCACGCGGCTCCCGCCGGACCCGAAGGACCTGCTGATCAGGCCGGTTTCACGGCTCCTGTGGATCCTTTCATTCCCGCCGACTCCGACGATCCCGACAAAGACCTTC
>JAUNJS010000123.1 GCA_030533125.1 Eubacteriales bacterium
TCCGGATTCCGCGCCGCGGTCCCCGTCTTTGCCCTTCTCCCCGGATCCGTTTTCTTCTCCGGGATTCAGATTCTCAGGCGCGCCGGAAGTATTCCCGGCACCTGCCTCTTCCCGCGCGGATTCCTCTCCCCGCGCCGGTCCGCTTTTTTCCGGGGCATTTCCTTCTTCAGCGTCTTCCTCTGCTCCGTCGTCCTCTGTGGAAACCTGCTGCGCATCCTCTTTTTCCTCAATCTCTTTTTCTGCGTCTTCCCCTGTTCCGTCCTCCTCTGTGGAATCCTGCTGCACATCATCTTCTTCCTCAGTTTCTTTTTCTGCCTCTTTTCCTGTTCCGTCCCCCTCTGTGGAATCCTGCTGCGCGGCATCTTTTTCCTCAGTTTCTTCTGCGGAATTCTCCCGCGCGCCGTCGGCACCTGCAGGGGCAGCCACTTCCGCGTCTTCCGAACTGCCGGTCTCCGCTTCCTCCTGCGCGGAATCCGCCGTGTTTCCTGTCTCCGGCCTATCACCGTTGCTCTCCTGCGCGGTGTCCGCTGCTCCGCCGGTCTTTGACGCGGCGGAGTCTTCCTGCGGGACGTCAGTTTCCTGAGGGGCCGTTTCTGCCGCATTCTCTCCGGCCGGATCCGACGTGCTGCCGGTCTTTGTATTCTCCGCTGTTTTCTCCTTCGCGGTGTCCTCCGTGTTTTCCGTCTCTGCTTCCCCCGCGGAGGTTCCCCCCTCAGGCTCTGAAGAACTGCCGGTCTCCGCCTTCTCTTCGTCCTCCGTGTTTCCTGTCTCTGCCCCCTCTGCGTGCTCCTGCGGGGCATCTGTTGCGCCGCTGTTCTCTGCTTCTCCTTCAGAAGCATTCTCCGTATTGTTCAAAGATCCGCCTTCTTCCCTTTCGGTGCCCTTTCCCGAAGGATCCGAAGCACCGTCCGCTTCTCCTTCCGCGGAATAATTCCCGGCGCTTTCGGTTTTTCTGACGCTTTTCTTCGCGCCGGTTTCCGGGAGACTCCTCTGCGCCTTATCCGCCGGGGGCTCTGTTCCCCCCGCGCCGGCGCTTTCCGAAGCAGCTTCCTCCCGGTCCTTCTCCGTTCTTTGTTCCTCGTCTTCTACAACATCATTTCTGAAAGTGCCGGAGGAACCGTCCCCCTTCACAGCCGCCGCGGCGGGAAACTGCGCACGGACAGAACCGACTTCCGCGGCCTGAACCCCGTGCCTCCCGAAAGCCACAGACGCCCCTATAAGCGACAGCACCAGAAATACAAGCAGGAATCCCGCGGGAAACCCCGGCAGGACCCCCTGCCGAAAAGACCGCCCGCCTTTCGGTTTTTTTACATCCTTTTTCAAAATCTACCTCCTTTCTTCGGTGCGTAAGCGCCGAAGACCCCGAAGAGAAAACCCGGAGGGGATTTCTCTGATGGGATCACAGGAAGCCGATGTATTTTATCGGCTCCCGCACGCAGAAAACGGCGCATCAGCGCGTTTTCTCCGTGCTTCCTCCTTATCTGAAGCGCGAAAGCGCTGAAGATCCCGAAGAGAAATCCCGAAGGGGATTTCGAATAATGTTTCTCTGACGGGATCAGGCGGTTTTTCCGCGCCCGCAGATCGATCAGCTGAATTCCTCAATTCAGCGCACGACAAATAAACTCTGTATTGTGAAACAAAGTCCGAAATAAAGCCATGTTCATTTTTTAAGAGAGAGATTCTGCCCGAAACGGGTATATGAAGCTGTCGCGTCTGAGACTGTCAGGCGCAGGCTGCGCAAAACCGTCGCCGCGGAACACCTGCCGGCATCCGCGAACCCTGTCTGTCCGACGGTCTTTGCCGCTCTTTAAGACCACCGCAGCTCCTGACCGGAATGTAATGAAAGAACGTGGCAGAACTGTACTTCTGCATGGGAAATACAATACCACCTTCCGAAATATGTGTCAACATTTTTTCTGTATAAACGGTATTCATGATTGCGGACAAAGCCTTCGGCCCGCTCGAGCAGGCGGCTTTCCTGATGGAGGGCATCTGCGGCCGGCACGGAATCTTTGTCCCGCTCGCGGCGGGCGGCTTCCCGCATCTCCCGCTCAGGAAGCATGCGGAAGTGTCCCTTCGCGCTCTGCTCTCCCGGGAACCGCTGTGCCGGCGGTGGGACTCGAACCCGGCAGGAACTTCGCGCTCTGCTCTCCCGGGAACCGCTGTTCTTCGTCAATTGGAAAGGATCTGACGACGGACTTGTGAAAATATGGCAGAGGTATCTCAGGCGCCCTCTGCTTCCGGACGGCCCGCATCCGTCTCCCGGGCGGAAAAATCAGATTGCGCCTGCACTGTCAGAAAAAAGGGCGCCCTTCACCGCGCCTGCGCGCGGTGAAAAACGCCCTGTTCTTCAAAGTTTGTTAAAGTACATAAACTCAAAGGTATATGAATAAGACAGATCCGTATATACCTGTTCTTTTTTTATTTTTGAGAACCGATCCTCTGCTCGGCTCGCAGCCGGTGGATATGTCCCGCAAGAACCCGGATGTCAAGAGGTTTCGTAATGTGAGCATCCATTCCCGATTCAAACGTCCTCTGGATATCCTGCTCATACGTGCTGGCGGTCATCGCGAGGATGGGGATGGTCTTCGCGTCCTCTCTTTGAAGCGCGCGGATGGCCGCCGCGGCTGCGTAGCCGTCCATGACAGGCATCAGCAGATCCAGGAGAATCACGTCATAGGTTCCCGGTCTGGCATTGCTGAACATGGCAAGTGCCGCGCGTCCGTTGCGGGCGATCTCGCATCTTGCGCCGGAGGCTTCCAGCAGTTCCTTGAGGACATCCGCGTTCAGGGCGTTGTCCTCCGCGGCGAGAAACCGCAGTCCCTCCATGGAATATTCGCCCTCCCTGAACTCATTCGGCACATCTCCCGACCTTTTTTCAAAGACCTCCGCCACCATCCTGTGCAGAGCGGAAATATAAAACGGTTTTGGAAGGACATATCCGATGCCGGCGCCGCGGCGTTCTTCATCCCGGATCTGGCGGTTTGACATGAGAACGATCATCGGCATCCGGATCCACGACATCGCATGGATGCTCCCGACGACCTCGCGCCACTCCATATCCTGCAGTTCCTCATCCAGAAGCACAATATCAAAACCGGTATCCGTCGATCCTGCGTGTTCGATCATCTTCACTGTTCCGAACCCGCTGGAAATGCTCGTCGCGTCGACGCCCGCGCTCACCATGAGGTTCCGGATCCGCGCGCCTTCCTGCAGGTTCCCGCAGACGATCAGCATCTTCCGGACGCCCCGCTGCACCCAGAAATCCGTCGTGCCGCTGTTGACGACCGACAGCCGCAGCCGGATCCACAGAATCGTCCCCTCTCCGGGACGGCTCTGCGCGGAAATCGTTCCGCCCATCATATCGATCAGCTTTCTTGTCAGCCAGATGCCGGTTCCCCGGCCCGGAGTGCTCTGGGCATTCGTCGGAATCGTGCCCCTGAAATACATCTCCACCTGGTCCTGATCCATCCCCGCGCCGGTATCCCGCACTTCGAAAATCATGGAGACCGTATCTCCCGTCTCGTCCGGCGTGCCGGTCACCGTCAGCTCTACGCGCCCTCCCGGAGGCGTAAACTTGACGGCATTGGAGAGTACTCCGCGGAGCATCTCCATGAGCCTCGCTCTGTCCCCGAGGACAATGTCATGCTCTATGCCCCTCGCCGTAAATATGAAAGTCTGGTTTCTTGCTTTCGCGAGACTTGAGAACAGGGTAGAGAGTTCCTCAAGCATCAGCCCCAGACCGAATTCCTCCGACTCGAGCACAGTATCCCCTGTCTCGATCCGGCTCATATCCAGGATCTGGTCCACGGTCGTGAGAATCTCCTGACAGGAAACGCCGATCCGGTGCGAGTACTCCATGACCTTCGCGGGATTATGCGCGTTTTTCATCAGAAGCATCACGAATCCGGAAATCGAATTGATCGGCACGCGGAAATCATGGGACATGCTCGCGAGGAAATACCCCGCCGCGCGGTTCGCGTCCTGCGTCTGCCGCAGCATCATGTCATCGAGATCTCCCCTGGCCGTGTTCGTTCTGCACAAAAGTACAACCGCGACCCTGTCCGACCTCCCGTAGGGGAGATGAATCACATAGGTGAGATACTGTCTGCGCGCGCCCGTCGTCCTGTGGATATAGAATTCCTCTTTCCCATGGCACATCTCGATATTCTCGAAAGAATTCCCGATCCTGCGCACATCTTTCATGGCTTCTTCCCGGGAAACCCCGATCGCCGTTTCGATATTTGAGGTGATAAATTCGGCCTCATAGGTCGTAGTGGACATGACCAGGATCAGATGAAACGAACCGGTGACAATCGAATCAAAGACCTGATCGTGGCTGAGGATATCATTGTCCCGGACCTGAAGTTCCTGCCGGAGCCGTACATTTTCCTCCGCGAGAGCCCGGACCGTCTCCGGCCCGAGTTTCGAGATTTCCTTCTCAGACATATTCAGAATGTCCAATTCCATAGCACCCATGAAATCCTCCCTGTGAAAAAGGTCGTTACGATGTAACTGACTTTTGCCCTGTGAGATCGAAGAAAAAGACACTCCGGATGGAGAAACGGTCCGTGCGGCAGTCCATATACAGTCCGTGACCGCAGGCTGGGCATTTCCCGTTCCGCCTGCCGTCCGAAACGGATGTTCTGTTCAACTGCCCCGCGGCTGTCCATCTCAAAAAAGCGCTTTTCACCTATTATAAGACCTGCCCGTTCAGCTTTCAATATGTGTTCTGACCAAAGGTCTGCGGCAGACAATGACGCGCATTATGTATAAAACAGCGAGCGGATCGGGAGCGCGGGACGCGCGGAGCAGCGCGTAGTTTTATACATATGTGGTTTGTGGCAACAGGCCATGCCCTGAAGTATGTGCTCCCGCCTCATACAGCGTCTGCCGCGCCGTACTCCTGCTCCATGGCGTACGGGTCCTCATAAAGTGCTCCGGCCTCATACAACATCTGCCGCGCCGTCCGCATCGTTCACCGGTTCCATGGAGCAAAGGCGCGCGTGACGGGTCCCTTTTTCGGCGAAAGTATCGGAAAACTGTCTGCGGACGCGGACCGCGTATCGTTTTTCAGGATGCGCCGCCTTGTCCATCTCATATTCCAGAACGTCCCGGACCCATGCGGGAAGGAAACCGCCCTGCCGGGACAGGCCGCCGCCCGCTCCCGGGGCTGCAGAGTTCCCCGCCCCGGGAACCGTTCCAAAGCCCGGCTCCGGATCCGCGGCGCCCCCCGGTCCCCCGGCAATTCCTGTGCCCGGCTCCGGGGCCGCGGCGTTCCCCGCCCCGGGATCCGCCCCAAAGTCTGTCTCCGGGGCTGCGGCGCCCGGCACAGGGCCGTCCAGCTGTATGTAGAAATCCCGCATCCGCGAAAGCACATAAAGCGCGGCTTCCTGCGCGTTCACGGCCGCTTTTCCCGTAAGTTCCCGCATCACGATCCGCGCGGAGCGCAGGTCATAACGGGCGGCATTTTTGAAATTCTGCACGGAAAGCACCTGTTCCGCGGGGCTTATAACACGGCGTGGCAGCGAAGCCAGCCAGACCAGAAAGAGCTGCGCGAAACGGACATCCGCCGTCTCGATCCCCGCCTCCGCAAAAGGATTCAGGTCATACATGCGCAGTTCAATGTGATCGATTCCATCCTCCCCGAGCGCTGCCAGGCTGTTTTCCCCTCTCGGCTTGACACGGACCGGATAATAAAGCTCCGAAACCGAATACAGAAGTCCGTCATCGACATACTGCCGGATCCCGTCCGCGTACCGCTGCAGATTCGTGTAGTCAAAAACAGGGACAAAGGCGTTCCAGTAGCCCAGCTCGCTGCAGCGCACGCTGGCCATTCCGGAGAAAACATCCCGGCCCCGCATCGCTGCTTCATAATAACTGCCGTCGAGCACCGGGCTCGCCGCCGTCAGGATGACAAGAAGCCAGCCGTAGGCGGCTGCCTTTTCCGCAAGTTCCAGATAAAAACTGTCCCGGAAAGAGCGGAACCGCCCGTGCCCCCGCAGGGAAAACTCTTTTTGTAACAGTTCCTCCGAGAAGGAGTAGTTGACGTGGATCCCGGAAAAAGTCATCTTGTACCGGCCATAGCGCCGCGCGAGATACTCCCGGTACCTTGTCTTCTTCGCGTCCGCTCCTGTAAACTGCGCGACGGGAATATCCTCCTCCCCCGCGAGGAAGGGCGGATTTGAAAAAGGCCAGATATACTCCGCCCGTTCCTGCCGCAGCAGCCGCTGCCGCACCTGGCGGCTGTATGCCGCCAGCGCATGCACGGCATCCTCCGCGGAAGGTTCCGCCGAGGTGTTGATCTCCGTCTGATTTTCGGAGAAATCCATTGTAATATGATGACTGTCCATAAACGGATTGGGCGTGCGCGCCATCGAACCATCCGCGAGCACGCGGAGCCCTTCCTTTTCCAGCCCGAATCTGCCCTGCAGAAGAAGGCTCCTGATTTCCTCAGAGGCTATATGAAGCATTGTGTGGTTCCTCTTTCGAATTTCGAATAATCCTTGCGCAGGTTGACTCTTTTTCTCTGTGGGCTGTCTTCAGTGAAGACGATTCATGTGTCGGATTGTCACCGTTTTGCCCTGAAAATATACCCTGAAAATAACAATCGTATCTGGCATTTACTCAGTGAAGACGATTCATGTGCCGGGCTGTCCCTCCGGCCGGCCCGTTATTTTTCCATTTTCCAGAAAGCGGCGCTGTAAGGGGGGAGATGGCTCCCGCCGCCGAAATCGTGCGGTTTTCCCGTGATCAGATCCTCCGCCAGACCGCACCCGGCATCAAAGTGGGCGACATATTCCTCCGCGTCCGCGTTGATGGCCACCAGTACGCGCTCTTTTTCGGTCCTGCGTTCAAAAATACACTGCCTGTTTGTCAGAAGAACACTCCGCATGGAGCCGGAACGGATCGCCTCCGACGCTTTGCGCGCCGCCGTCAGGTGACTGATCCAGTCAGTCAGTTTGTTCCACTGCGGGGTTTCGAAGCAGGGGCGCAGGGAAGGATCGCCGTTTCTCTTGTCTCCCTCGGCGCCCCACTCGCTTCCGTAATAGAGACAGGGGATGCCCGGCATGCCGAAGCACAGCGCGTACAACAGCGGCAGATGCTTCGGTTCGCGGAGGATTGTCGCCGCGCGGGTCACATCGTGGTTGTCCACAAAGGACAACAGATGATATCCCCGGTACAGCGTCCAGGGGTCATTCCCGAACTGGCGGATCAGAGAGTGGATGATCTCAAACATATTCATGCTGTTGAAGCTTGAATAGAGGCCCTTGTAGCACTCATAATTCGTCACCGAATGGAGCTTTCCCGACCCCATAATGGATTTATAATCCCCGCCGATGATCTCCCCGACCATCCAGAAATCCTCCTTGAGGGAATCGGTAAAAGACCGGAGCCTGGAAATAAAATCCCGGTCCAGGCAGTACGCGACGTCCAGCCGCAGTCCGTCAATCCCGAAATACTCCACCCAGTAGCGGATCGCGTCAAACAGATGCGCGACGACCTCCTCATTGCGCAGATTGAGCCTGACTAGGTCGTAATTTCCCTCCCATCCTTCGTACCAGAATCCGTCGTTGTAATTGGAATTGCCGTTAAAGTCAATACAGAACCAGTCTCTGTACGGGGAATTCTCCCGGTTCCTGCACACGTCCCGGAACTGTGAAAATCCCCTTCCCACATGGTTGAAAACGCCGTCCAGAATCACCCGGATCCCGTTCTCGTGGAGCCTGTCGCAGACCTCCTTCAGGTCTTCGTTTGTGCCGAGCCGCTCGTCGACCTTCCTGTAATCCCGCGTATTATACCCGTGCGTATCCGAAGAGAACAGCGGGCAGAAATACACCGCGTCTATCCCGAGCTTTTTCATGTGCGGGATCCAGTCCAAAACTTTCAAGATCCTGTGCTGCGCCATCTCCCGCTCCGGATCCCCGTCATTGGCATATGGTGCCCCGCAGAAACCAAGTGTGTAAATCTGGTAAAAAACGCTGTTTTCAGCCCACATGTGTCTCTCCTCCTCTGCACTTTTTGTACAAATTGATGTCTTTTTATAACCCAAAACAGTCAATATCACCGGCACGTTAAGTTGTCTTCGATATTCTATCATATTTACAGACAGTACACCGTGTGTTTTCCTGTTTTTTCACAAAGATATCCCCATAATCCACAAAGTTATCCACATTTTTCCAAAAATTACTGTAAAAGCTCTGGCGATGCGTACGTGAACAATGCAATCATGCGTGCGATGT
>JAUNJS010000464.1 GCA_030533125.1 Eubacteriales bacterium
TTTTCTGTTTTTTTGATTTTCCGGTTTTTCAGCTTCTTCTTTTTTGTTCTTTACTATTCCTGTTCTGTCTGTTTTTCAGACCCGCAAGTACCCCATGAAATCGATCCATGGGAAACGAACATACCTATTTAAGAAAGCAGTCCCAGCATCTGCGCCGGGTTTCCGGCTGCCTTGACCTTATCAAACGCCTTAACGATGACTCCGTTTTCATCGATCAGATAGGTGGTTCGCACAACGCCCATGGAAATCTTTCCGTAATTCTTTTTTTCTTTCCAGACGTCGTAGGCCCGGATCACTTCCTTCTCTGTGTCGGAGAGCAGGGTGAACGGCAGGCCGTGTTTTTCCTCGAACCTCTTGTGGGAAGCCACGCTGTCCTTGCTCACGCCCAGGACAACCGCGCCTTTTTCCTGAAACTGCGGATAAAGCTCGCCGAAGGCGCAGGCCTGTTTTGTGCAGCCGGCCGTCATGTCCTTCGGGTAAAAATACAGGATAACCTTCTTCCCCATGTAATCCGACAGACTCCGCATCTGTCCGTTCTGGTCGGGAAGGGTAAAATCCGGGGCTTTTGTTCCGATTTCCAGCATTGTCAGTGTACCTCCTTTTTCTCTCGGCAGCACGTCAATAACCATCACTGCCGTTTTCTCTTATGCCGCACGTCAATTTCCATCGCGGCCTTTTTTTCACGCTGTTCGTCACTGTCTGTCGTGATCTTTTCCCCTCACGCTACTCGTCAATATCCATCGTGACCTGCATCTCATATTCGGGGAAAATGCCGCGCACCTCCGCGCAGATCTCCTTGAACACTTCCTCGCGGTTTTTCAGTTCAAAATCCAGCACGAGGTCGAAGCCCGCGCGGCGGTTCTCCTCATCGAGGAAAAAGCCGTGGATCTGCAGTACGCCGTCGTGTCTGCGGACAATGTCGATAATCCTGTCGCGCATGTCCTCGGAGCCATGGTAGGTGGAATAGATCCCGATGCCGGTGAGCAGCACGCCGTGCTCTTCGAACACACGCTCCGAGATTCTCCGCTCCATGCGGTCGATTTCGGTCGCGGTCATGGTGTCGGATACTTCCACACACACAGATCCGATCAGCTTTTCCGGTCCGTAACTGTGCAGGATCAGATCGTATGCTCCCAGCACATCCTCATCCCGGCAGACTGTCTGCCGGATGCCGCGGACCAGCTCCGGATCGAGCCTCCTGCCGAGTACATCATCGGTGCTCTCCCGCAGCATCTCCACACCGGCCCTGATGATAAATACAGAGATAATGACGCTGATCCACGCCTCCAGATTGACATGCGCGAATAAAAACAGCAGGGCGGAAAAAAGTACAGCGGCGGAGAGCAGCGCGTCGAACAGAGCATCTGTTCCGGAGGACACAAGAGCGTCGGAGCGGACGCGTTTTCCCACACGCCTGACATAACGTCCGAGCAGGATCTTGCCCAGAATCGCCGCCGCGATCGTGATCAGCGATGCTGCGGAATACTCCGGTGTCACCGGCTGCAGGATGGACCGCGCGGACTTCGTGAAGGAATTGATTCCCGCGTAAAGTACGAGCGCGGCGATGATCATACTCGTCAAATACTCGGCGCGCCCGTGTCCGAGCGGATGCTTTTTATCAGGTTTTTTCGATGCGAATTTCGTCCCCGCTATTGTAATCACGGACGAGAGCGCATCGCTCATGTTGTTCACACCGTCAAATATCATTGCCATGGAATGAACCGCCGCCCCCATCAACGCCTTGGAAGAGGCCAGGACAAGATTGACCGCGATCCCGACATAGCTTGCGCGCAGGATCTCGGCGTCGCGTGTCCTTTTTGCTTCAAGAACCTTGGATGGTGTATGCTCCGTGTTCACGGTCAGGTTTCCTTTCCGGGACAGAGAGTCCGCAGCCCTGTCCCCATAATCCGGCTGAAATATGATGATATGTGCTGAAAAACAGATAACTCCCGCAGATCCTGCGCGCCGCGCGGATACTGCTCGCGGATACTGATTTCTGCGAGCTGTGCGTTGTCACAAGAACCGTCCCTTTGTCAGCTCCCGTCCCTTTGTCAGCTCAGCCTCTGTCAGCATCAGCCACTGCGCGCTCCGCGTGTTGTCGAAAGAACAGTCCCTCTGTCATCCCGCAGATCCTGCGCGCGTTGTCACAAGAACCGTCCCTTTGTCACTCACTTTTGTCAACTCTGGGAAAAGAATAATTCGGTCCGGTTGTATCCGGTGGTGACCAGGTATGCCTTATTCTCCTGCGCGGCCATCATGTTGGCGACCACATACTGGCGGAACGAGGAGGCGATGGCGTCATCGTCTGTGATGTCAAAAATGACGCCCGAGTCACGGAGAATCACTCTGACTCCGGAAGGGTCTACAATGAGTGTGCATTCGGCGCGGAGACGTCTCCCGGGTCTTCTGTGCTTTCCTGTATTCCCGGGTTTTCCTTCACTTCCGGTCTTTCCGCCGTTTCCTGTATCCCCGGTGTTCACGGTGTCTCCGGGGTTCCCGATTCTTCCGGGGTTCCCGTTTTTCTCCATGATCAGCTCGAGCATGTCCTCAAGGAACACGCCTGCGAGCACCTGTGTCCGCTCCGCGACGGAATACCTTTCCAGTACACTCTGCGCAATCTGTGAAATCCCGACGGCATTTTCCGGAGTGATTTCAAA
>JAUNJS010000465.1 GCA_030533125.1 Eubacteriales bacterium
GGCTGATGCAGGACCGGCAGGATCCGGAAGAAAAAGGCGTATACCGTTACCCTGTGCTCGAAATCAACAATATCATCCAAATGAAAGACGGACTATGGGCGTTTGCAACACTTTACATCGCGGAAAAACAGGAAGATGACGATAGGATTCTCTATCCTCCGGATGACCGTGAGTATGTTATGATCAGAATTCCGGAATATAAACAGCCATAGACAGCAAACCGATACTGCAAATTAAACGCAGTCCGCCGACAAAAAGATACCCACTGCCCGATCTTGTACTTCTGGCCTGCTGACACCTCACTTCGGGTTGTCAGCGGGACTCTTAGTCCTGTAAACACTGGTTTTAGCAATACTGTCAAAGAGAACCTGATTCTGTGTTTGCCTAAGTAAATGCTGCTTCAGTCTTTGCCAAAATGATTGCAACTCCACGGTTGCATTTAACTTGGCAAATGAGACCAATGTCAAAAAAATCACATTTTTTACTGCCAGCGTCTCCCGCTGCCTCGTATACACTAATGCAGGACGCGATACAGCGGATGCAAAAAAAGAAGAAAACACTTAAAAGTGAGGAGGAAACGAAAATGAAGGAGAACATGAAGGAACTGAACCTGAATGATATGGAACAGGTCATCGGCGGCTATGACACTTATATCGTCGTGAAAGGTGATACCCTTTACAAGATCGGCCGGAGATACGGCGTAAGCGTGGATGATCTGGTCCGCTGGAACGGAATCAAGAACCGGAATCTGATCCATCCCGGTCAGCAGCTGAAAATCTACTGATCAGCAGCAAGGGTTTTCTCCTGATTTCCACAGGCCGCTTCGGCGGCTTTTTTTCCACCCTACTCCGCTGCCGCCGGTTCTGCGGAAGCGGCGGCAGGCTCAGAAACCTGTCTGTAAGACACCTTGATACCGAAATTGTCGTATGCGTATGTATTTTTATCCTCTTCCTGCTCCTCTGTCAGTCCCTTTACTTTTTCGGCCTTTGTCCAGTCCTGCCATTTTCCGTCTTCCTTCACAAAGCTTTCCCCGGGATTGACAACAACACGGTCAAATTCGGGATTTTCTTTGGCGGCAACGTATAGCCAGCAGTTTTTCCCGTCTTTGCCGGTACAGCTTATCTCGGTGATCACGCTGAACCGCTCCCCTTTTTTGATCGTGATCGGTTTTTCCGGTTTCGCCTGGTGGAATCCCGCGTACGGGAAGTCTTTGGAAAACCGGTCCAGCTGTTCCCCGTCTTCCGGATCCGCTGCGTTTTCGTTCAGCCTGACAATCGTGAAGGTGACATGGCTGTTCTCGCGGACCGTCCTGGCGGAAACAGCCGTGATCTCCATATCCTGATCTGCCTGAAACACATTGGCGGCGGATACCGGTTTCTCGCTTTCCTTCACATAATATCTGTCCTTGTCGATAATCAGGTAATCATACTGAAGGATGCCGGTTTCCTCGTTGTCTTCTTCAACGGAGAACGCCATGGTCAGCGGACCGCCAAGACTCTGATCGTAATACGAGATCCAGTTATATCCGGTATGCTGTCCTTCTTCGTTCTTAAGACCCCAGTCGCTGCGGTGTTCCGGATAAACGGTTCCGTCGGGGGCTTTCATCCCGTCCGGGATCGCGTCCGCTTCAGAGCCCCGGCTGTTCTTTATCAGCCAGGCGCCGTTGCCGGGGGGCGTCGTCTTCGCGGTCCGCTCCGCGTCAGCAACCCGGTTTCCGGCCTCATCCGTCGTGTACACTTCATGGGTAAAGTTCTCCGCCGGATAATTGTCATCCCAGCCGACAATGCAGATACAATGATTGTTGCCGGTGTTTTCATAGGTATAATTCGCCCAGGTTTCATAATTGGTATACCGGTTGGGGTTTCCGCCCGCGGGAGAATACGATTCCGCAAGGTATGATATACTGACCGCATGTCCGTCCAGTATCTCCCGCTTCATCGCGTTCATGCCGGCTTCATTCGGAACATATCCCGAGTCAGGATCCTCCGGATTGACTTTGGTCAACGGTTCGGGAAGGATATTCTCGTCGGTCAGCCGGAAAGGGGAATGCTGCATCCTGAAGGATTTTCCGTTCTCATCCGTTTCCGGAAGCGTCCAGTCGTCTCCCACATACCATTCCAGGTAATATCCGGTTTCCGTTTCCTTCAGCTTCTTTTTCAGCATCTCCTCCGCTTGCGCACGGCGCTCGTCGTCGGTCATGTCATCGCTCGGTCTTTTGTGTATGAGGATGTAGTCTTCAATCCACTTCTCCGGATGCTTCGTGGCCAGCCAGACCTCCGGGGTCTGCTCTTTTCCGCGATAGGGAACCACCCTCTCCTCCACGGGGCCGGCCCCTGTCGAGAACAGAAATGCAACATAGGAGGCTTGACCGCCCATCATCTTGCTTATCTGTTCAAAGCACTTGGGGCTCGGGGGGGCATCTTCGTCTTCGATATCGGTGCCTTCTCCCGCCTGCACGGGATCATCCGCCGCCGTGATGCCGTGCTTCGCAAACCAGGCGGCATGAAGCTCGCTCAGATCCAGCGGATATTCCTCATAGGTTTTCCCCATTGCTGACAGAATGGAGGTTTCTGCCGCGGCAATGGCGCCGAAGCACCAGCAGTTCATAAATGGATACTGCAGCTTGACCGGAGTAACAATCCCGCTCTCCCG
>JAUNJS010000466.1 GCA_030533125.1 Eubacteriales bacterium
TTGTTGATACAGGAGATTTTTGAAATGCCGCAGTATCTGATTCTTTTGATCACAGGCCTTGTTTTCAGCGCCTGCGGGTTTTACATGTATATCTATTTTTTCTCGCTGGGGTACGGATTTTCCATCGCGGCGATCGGAGCCGTGCTGCTTCTCCTTTTCAGGCGGACAGTCACAACAGGCACTGCGTTGCAGTGCCTGTTGTTCATAGTGTATGGAATTCGTCTGGGAGGGTATCTGCTCCTGCGGGAAATCAGGAGCCCGGCATATAAAAACGTGCTCAGCCCCGAGATGATCCGGAGCAAAAAGATCGGAATGGGCCCCAAGATCGCCATCTGGGTCAGCTGCGCGTTTCTGTACACGCTGGAGACCGCGCCTGTTTTTTTCCGCCTGCTGAACGGGGACGGAACCGGCGCGACGGTTATGGCGGGCGCAGCCATCATGCTCGCGGGCCTCGCCCTGGAGTCGGCGGCGGATCTGCAGAAAACCAACGCCAAGAAAAAGAATCCGTATCGTTTTGTGGACACGGGACTGTACAGGATCGTGCGCTGCCCCAACTATCTGGGTGAAATGATTTTCTGGCTGGGCGTCCTGGTGTCCGGTTTCGGCACTCTGCACGGCGGTTTGCAGTGGGGAATGGCGGCTGCCGGTTTTATCGGCATTGTGTATATCATGTTCGGCGGCGCGCGGCGTCTGGAAATTCGCCAGGACCGCAACTACGGCGATGATCCGGTTTATCAGGAATACGTCAGGACCGTCCCGATCCTGCTGCCTTTCGTGCCGCTGTACAGCGTCAAAAAGTATACGTTTCTGGTCGCGTAGCCTGCGCGGCGCAAACAGAGGGTCAGTTTTCAAGGCCGGCGGCTTCGTCGATGCCGAGCATGATATTCATGTTCTGCACGGCGGCGCCGGAGGCTCCTTTGCCGAGGTTGTCGAAAAGGGCGGTCACACTGGTCAGCTCGTGGTCCCCGCAGACGGCCAGCTGCAGATGGTTTGTCCCTGCGAGCTGCGCCGCGTACATGGTCGGACGGTTTTTCTCGAAGGGAAGCACGCTGACAAAATGGGAACCGCTGTAGTATTCCGCGAGCCGGTTCCGGATTTCTTCCGCGGAGGGCGCCCCGGGAAGCAGGCGGCTGTGGAGCATGATGGTCGTGGCCATGCCTTTATAATAATCATCCACAACAGGAAGGAACACGGGCGCGTGCGCCAGCCCGCAGACTTTCATCATTTCCGGCAGATGCTTATGGTGCAGCGTCAGGCCGTAAATCCCGGGAGCGTACAGCTCCTGCGCCTTGTCCGCCGCCTCATAGGAGGCAATCATCTTTTTTCCGCCCCCGGAGTAGCCGGTCAGGGAGAAGCAGGTGAACGGATAGTCCGCCGGGACGATTCCCATACGGATCAGCGGCGCGGCGCAGGCAATGAAACCTGTCGCGTGGCAGCCGGGATTTGCCACCCGTCTGCTGCGCGCGATCGACTCGCGCTGCTCCGGCGAGAGCTCCGGAAATCCGTAGGTCCAGTCGTCGCTCGTGCGGTGCGCCGTAGAGGCATCGATCACACGCACATCCGGATTTTCAATCAGGGAGACGGCCTCGCGCGCCCCGTCGTCCGGCAGGCACAAAAAAACAATGTCCGCCGCGTTGAGGAATCTGCGGCGTTCCTCCAGGTCATGCCGCTTGTCCTCATCGATCCGCATCAGCTCGAGGTCCTCCCGCGCTCCGATCCGGTCAAAAATCTGAAGCCCGGTCGTTCCGCTCTGCCCGTCGATATAGATTCTTGTTTTTTTCATAGTGCCATAGTCCTTTCTGTATAGCTTTTTCCTGTTTTTTTATGTATGATAAAACAGAACCGTTTATAAAAGATGAAACACGTCCGGTTCGTATACCTGCGGGAATGTATCCGTTTATTCTAACACATTCGGCAGATCATGTGAAGAGAGAGGTTGATTTGCGGCTTTCTGCCGCAGGATATGCAGGCTGTTCAGGCTGTCAAAGCCTGCTGTCCGGCAGGCGGCGGGCGGGCTGAGCGGAAAACCGTGCTGCAGTGCGGCGATGGAAATGAGGTGCACGAGATGTTTGACAGAATCAGGAGGAGAACAGAACCTATGAGGAATGTTCACAGAAAAAAAAGAACGGCAGGAATCCTTGCTGTGCTGCTGGCCTTATCATTCTGCCTGCCCGGCTGCGGTCTGTTCGCACCCAGCGAGGTCTCCCTGGCGAAATCCGCTGTGGAAAACGCCCAGAAGGCACAGTCAGCCGAGGTAACCACGAAGATCGAAAGCAGCGTATCCCTGAAATATGACGCCCTGAATTTTGGACTGGACCTGGATCTGGACGCGGACATCGATACGGAGATGACCAGGGAACCGGAGAGATCAAAAGGGACCATCGGGATAGAGTTTGATCTGTTAGGCAGCAGACAGAGTTTCCAGGGACAGTACTACACAGATGTCCCGGGAGACGGAACGAAGGTCACATATACAAAGATCTTCGGGGACTTCTGGACGAAGCAGACGAAGCAGATCGGTGAAAACGGACAGTCCGAGATCAACCCCCTTGTTATGGGAGTAGCTCTGCTCAAAGCCATGCAGGAAAAAACACTGACTGCTGAACTTCAGAAAGAGACAACTGAAATCAACGGCAAAGAGGCATATCA
>JAUNJS010000467.1 GCA_030533125.1 Eubacteriales bacterium
CTGATCAATAGCGGAATCCGATTATACAAGAAACAGAAGAATCTGATCCGCAGGCGTCAGACACTGCAGGGGAGAATCATGGATAAAATCACCGCGGTCGTGCCGGCGAGAAACTGCCGGCGCATGCTGCACAGATGCCTGACGGCGTTGTCCGGAACAGAGTCTGTATCGAAGATTATTGTCGTCGATGACGGCTCGGAGGACGGCACCGCGGAAATGCTTCGCAGCCGCTGGCCGGCGGTCACATCCCTCTTACTGCCCGCGCACACAGGGCGCGTGCATGCCCTGAACGCCGGCCTGCGTCTTGTGCGGACGGAATACGCGTTTGTGATCCTCCCGGATCTGCAGCCCTCGAAAAGCTGCGTGAAAAAGCTGCTGCGGGCGCTGCAGCGGGAAAACGAAAAGATCAGCTGCCGGAGAGGAACGGAAGAAACCGGGGAGAATACCGGTTTCGGGGACGGAGCTGTTTTCTGCGCCGTGCCCAGTTTTTTCGATGGAATAGAGCGCGCGGAAGCGCCCCGCGCGGCGGATTCCCGGAAAAGAGAAGCCGCTTCCCATATGACTGAGGATGCGCGGTAAAGAGAAGCCGCTTCCCATCTGACCGCGGATGCGCGGGAAAGAGAAGATGTGTTCCGTGCGGCGGATCTCCGGAAAAGAAACAGCACACTCCGGGACGAAATCGCGGTTCCGGACGGATGCGCCCTCTATCACATGCGGATTCTGGAGAAAACCGGCTGGCTGGACGAGCGCCTTTTCGAAGGGCTGGAAGCCTTCGACCTGAGCCTTCGCGCCGCGCTGTACAACCGCAGGACCATCCGGGTGGCGGACGCCGCTGTGCGCCCGTTCCGGGCGGAAAAAGACCTGTCCGCGGTGCGGCTGCAGATCACTGCGGGAAACGGAAAATACATTTTTTATAAAAATCTGCCGGCAGGAATCAGTCTGTCCCTGCCCGTCCTGTTTGCCGCGAAGGCCGCGAGGGCCGCTGCTTTCAGACAGGGAGGCACGCCTGAAGCCGGACGCCTGGCGTCGGAGCGAGGGCGGATTTTGTGCCGGCTGGAGCGGGCAAAACGCGCCGCCCTCGCGGAAGGCGTGTCTGTCTGGCCGGAGAGCCTCCCGGATGCCGCTTTCCTGGCGATGGACGATCGGAACAGCCGCATCTACCCGCTGTATCTGGCGGAAAAAGAACCGTTTCTCTTCCGCCGCGTCCCGCAGTACCTGCGGATCCGGAGACAACTCGCGCGCGAGACCGCGCAGCTGTACCGCCTGCTGACGCGGACATAATGACAGCCGCGTCCCCCAGTACCTGCGGATCCGGAGACAGCTCGCGCGCGAGACCGCGCAGCTGTACCGCCTGCTGACGCGGGCATAATGACAGCCGTGTCCCGCAGTACCTGCGGATCCGGAGACAACTTGCGCGCGAGACCGCGCAGCTGTACTGCCTGCTGACGCGGATATGATGACAGCCGTGTCCCGCAGTACCTGCGGATCCGGAGACAACTTGCGCGCGAGACCGCGCAGCTGTACTGCCTGCTGACGCGGATATGGCGATTTCGTCCGTTAACGGAAACAGTCCCGAAGCAGTCACGGCTCCGGCGTAAACGGAGGATTCTTTCATCCGCCTGCGGGGACAGCCCCGATACGGTCACGGCTGTAATGTAAACGGAGGATTCTTTCATCCGCCTGCGGGACATTGTCCGCCATCGCCCTGCGTTTTTTCCTGTACTCGAAAGAAAATTCCATATACCTCTTTTCGACTGTACTTTTCGAATAGTTCCAAAGAGGTCGTAAATGAGAATAATGTTGGCTTTTTTGGTTCTCAACAGGTGCTTTTTTACTGCTTCTGTCTGAAAATGGCGTGGACATATGTTCTCAATTGTCAAGGGGGCGGTATGATGGTATCATATGTGTAATCCATGAAACAGATACAAGATATAGACATCTGCGGACATCCTGCTACTATCCGCAGTTTTATGTGGGAACGAAGATGATTCCCGGAGGATGTTTATGCGCAATACGATCCCGATCATGGACCTCAATAATCCCGATGAAATGATCCGCGCGAACGGTGCCGCGGAGGCGGCAAGGACGGACCGGCTGCGCGAGGAGGTCAGCGATTACACGCAGGTGATTGAACAGCTGCGCGAGTTGTATGACCGGAACAACGAGCTGGTGCAGAAGCTCCAGTTCATGAACCGCAGCCAGTCGGATGAGTTCCGCGGACTCCTGCAGGAGAACAACGAACAGATCTCGGAGAAACTTGCCGCCGTACAGGAGCCGGATACGCAGGCCCTGCAGGACGGAATCACTGCCGCTGTCAGCGGCTCCCGGGACGCTGTTCTTGACGGCCTGCAGAAAACGCAGGACCAGGCGCGGCAGCTGCAGCAGCAGTCCGACGATTTCAATCACAGGGAGAATGTCCGGGTGTACAGAAACATCCAGGCTTCCATGATCACGGAACTCGGCAAGCAGACACAGGAACTGCGCGAACAGCTGGATGCGCTGCAGACGGCGCTTCAGCCGGACCCCGCGCAGGCCCTGCTCAGAAAGGTATCCTTCGGTCTTCTGACCGCAGTGCTTGTCATTCAGATTCTGGAGGGCGTGGGACTGCTGAGTCTGTTCCTGAGCATGCATTGAAAACCTGCATCGAAA
>JAUNJS010000468.1 GCA_030533125.1 Eubacteriales bacterium
ATGACAATTTTAAGTTTCTTCCTGTGTCATATGATATACTGATAATTGACACACTGACATACGCACGGCTTCACGGACAATCTTTGGCCATTGATGAGGAGGATACATGATACCGAAAATTATTTTCAGCGATGTCGACGGAACGCTGCTAAACAACAGCCATAAGGTTCTCCCGGGCACTGTTTATGCGATCCGGGAACTTAAGAAAAAAGGAATTCCATTTGTCATTATTTCCGCCAGAAGTCCATCGGGAATCCGACCGATTCTGGAGGAGAATAATTTCACCTGCCCGATGATCTCCTACAGCGGTGCCCTGATTCTGGATGAAAACGAGAATGTTTTATATTCTGAAGGATTCAGTCGTGAGGATGCCGCTCGGATGGTCGAATTCATCGAGAGTAATCAGCTCGACTGCACCTGGAATATTTATTCCATGGATACCTGGATCGTCAAAGATCGCAGTGATCCCCGAGTGAGGCGTGAGGAAAATATCGTCAAAGCCAATTCCATAGAAGGCAGCGCATCATCCCTCGCTCCTTCTGCGAAAGTCGGGAAGATCCTGCTTATGTGCAACCCCGATAAGATTCTTGACATCGAGCAGTCCATGAAGGCTGCTTTTCCCTCCATGTCCATCGCCCGCTCTTCGAATATCCTGATTGAAATCATGCAGGGCGGCATCACGAAAAGGACCGGTGTGACGGAGCTCTGTCGTCTGTGGAATATTCCGATGGAAGATACTCTCGCTTTCGGAGATCACTATAACGATCTTGAAATGCTTGAGACGGTCGCGCATCCATTCCTTATGGGGAATGCGCCGGAAGAATTGAAGGATAGATTTGCAAATGTCACAGCTTCGAACAACGACGAAGGCATCTATAAAGCCCTGGTACGGTTGGGGATCATTGAATAGAGCTGCTTTTAAATGAGGGGCTGTCGCAATAGACAGCCCCTTTCCCTGTTCAAGCATTCCGCCTTCGTTCCGAAAGCGCCTATTTGATCCCTGTCAGTAAGGCCGAGCCGGAAAGTCCCATCCATCCTGCTTCGCCCTTCTGTATCCATTTTCCACCTGTCGTGTCAATCAGTTCGACCTTCTCGTACCCCATATCTTTCAGCTTTTTCGTGAAAGACTGCATATCGCCGTACTTTCCGGCGGAGAAGATGTCATGAATTGCAAATGTTCCGCCCTTCTTAAGTGTCCTGAGCGTCTCCAGCAAAATCGCCTGCCTGTCGCTTAAAGGAATATTGTGATACACATAGTTGCTTGCTACAGCGTCAAAGGTCTCATCCTGAAAATCCAGATGCGTGGCGTCTCCCTGCCAGAAGCTGACATTTGAAACACCTTCCGCCCGGGCATTACTTTCGCAGAGCGGCTTATTAAAGGAGGCATACTCTTTGCCCCAGCGGTCGATTCCGGTCACCTCGGCGCCGGGGTTCCGCTTTGCGATCGCAATGGTCAGCGCACCGCTGCCGCAGCCTACATCCAGGCACTTGCCTCCTTCCGGAATCTTCACATACTCAGCGATTCCATTAATAATCTGCCTGGACATCTGTCTCTTTCCGTTGTAATCGAACGCGCGGTACATTAAATAAGACCAGACAGACATGCCTGTGAACAGGGCTCCGGACGCCGTTGTCAAAACGGTCAGCACCTGCCTTCCCGTCCCCTTCGGCATCAGGACACGCACAAGAAATGCGGCGATCCACGAGCCTGCTGCTCCTCCGAAAAATGAAGCTACCATCCCTTTTGGCATCCAATTCTTATAATCCGGTTTCATGTTTGACTCCTCCTTAAGGCAAATTTAGCAGGACCGAAATCAATCGAATCCTGCTCAGCAAAAGTACATGAAGAAAGGGTTAGATTCCGCTAACTAATAGTAAGATACCACTAACCCCGTTGTTTTTCAATAGTTTTCTGTAAGCCCGCTGATCCGGCTATCCAGACAGGCTGCTTACATCATTCCCTGATCACAAACGCTCCCTGCTCCTTATAAGATGCAGCTGCATCGCGTACTCCGCCTCCGTAGGTCGGTGTGCTTTAATTGCCTCCAGTATGCTGCGATGGGCTGACGCTGTCGACTCGCTGTTCCGGGTCACATATAAGCGCTCCTGCAGCATGATTCCCTGTGTGATTGCGGGGTACAGATTATGTATCACGAGATTCCTGCTGCATCCCGCCAGGAACGTGTGGAACTCTATATCGATCTCATAATAGTTTTCTCCGGATGAGACAGCTTTTTCCAGACGGACGCAGATGTCCTCCAGTTCATGGATCTGCTTCGCTGTAATATTTTCTGCCGCCAGCGCCGCAATCTTCGGCTCTATCATGAGGCGTACATCCAAAAGATCCTTGCTGAGCTGCTTCTCATCCGCATACATGAGCAGACCGAGCGGGTCCTCCACCGCGCGTGCCCGCTCGGCGATAAAAGTACCTGAGCCTCTGCGGACTTCGAGGATGTGCTTGTCCGCCAGCATTTGTATAGCTTTTCGAATTGTATTGCGGCTCACCTCGAACTGCTCAGCCAGAATGAGCTCATTGGGGAGCTTGGCTCCCACCTGATAATTTTCGCGGTACAGATACTCAGATAATACATTTGCGGTTTTTTCCGGCAGCGATTTATATTTGATGGATTTCATATCTGATTCCCTT
>JAUNJS010000469.1 GCA_030533125.1 Eubacteriales bacterium
TATCAAACGATGCCTGGCTTTCCCTCCTGCCGCTCTGATACTGCCCCCGATCAGGATAAAATGCTGCCCGGATTACCGATGCATGCGGATAACAGATACTCTAAAACATAATAACACATTTTTTTTGTTGTGCTATGGAAATAAAAAATTGTTCTACAATTTTTTCGGTTCTTTTTTCAGTTCTTTTTCGGTTTTTTCAAGTTCTTTTTGCCATTTCTTTTTCGGTTTTTTTCATTTTTTTCTGCCGGTATTCCGGATACCGGTATCCTGACGGCAGTTTTTCGATGCTTCCTCCGTCTGATCCGGCTGCCGGTACGGGAAAGCGTTAGGACCCGGCGTTTTTTCGGCTCCCCGCCGCAGGAAATCCCGAAGCATAGTGTTGCGCGCGGACACGGTCACATTCCGGACCGTGTACGCAAGCGCCTTCCTGGTTCCTGCCAGTATGAACACTTTTCTGGCGCGGGTGACGCCCGTATAGAGGAGGTTTCTCTGGAGCATGACGTAGTGGCTCATTAAAAGCGGCATCACCACGATGGGATATTCCGATCCCTGGGCTTTGTGGATAGTTACCGCGTAGGCGAGAACCAGTTCATCCAGCTCGGACGCGTCGTAAGAGACCTCCCTGTCGTCATAGCGGACGCGCAGAGTTCTCTCCTCCGGGTCAGCGGAGCTCACGAACCCGATTTCTCCGTTCAGGACCTCCTTATCGTAATTATTCCGGATCTGCATGACCTTGTCCCCGGGCCGGAATACGATCCCGCCCCGCCGCAGTCCCCCGGTCCGGCCGGCTGTCTGCATTCCGGAAACTTCCCCTCTCCCGACGCAGCTCCCCCGCCCCGCAGGATCCGGATTCAAAGCCTTCTGGAGCTCCTGATTGAGGTTGAACGCGCCGCAGATCCCCCGCTGCATCGGGGTGAGCACCTGGATCCCTGCTGCCGGGACATGATAATAGCGCGGAATCCTGCGGCTGACCAGGTCCACAATCGTCCGCACGGCGGCCTGCGCAGGTTCGGTTCCGAGTCTGTCCGCGGCCCTGTCCATGTCCATGAAAAAGAAATCGCTGTCTTTTCCGTTCGAAATATCGGGCATCCGCCCCGCGTTAATGCGGTGTGCATTCGTAATGATCCGACTGGCCTGCGCCTGGCGGAAAACCCGGGTGAGACGGACGACGGGAAAACACCCGGAATCGATCAGGTCCCGCAGAACATTCCCGGCCCCCACGCTGGGCAGCTGGTCGATATCTCCCACGAGGATTATTGTCATGGTGTCCGGAACCGCTTTCAGCAGGTTGTAGAACAGCAGAAGATCAATCATGGAGCATTCGTCCACGAGCAGGACGTCCCCCCGGAGGGGATTGTCCTCATTCCGCTGGTATCCTTCCGGGGGCTTTGCCTCCAGGAGCCGGTGGATCGTGATCGCCTCCATTCCCGCCGCCTCCGCCAGGCGCCTGGCTGCCCGCCCGGTGGGCGCGGCCAGAAGGATTCCGGCGCCGGCCTGCCGGAATGCCGTGAGAATGCCTGTCGTCGTCGTCGTTTTTCCCGTGCCCGGCCCGCCGGTCAGTATCAGAATCTTGTTCTGCAGGGCGGCGCGCACAGCCTCCATCTGCGTTCTGTCGTACCGGATTCCTGTTTTTTCCGGAACACGTTCGAGCAGGCAGTCCGCCGGCACGCTGACGCTGCGGGGCGCGGAACGGATTGCCAGAAGGCGTCTCGCCGTCCCGGTTTCGGCAAAAAAGAAGGGCGGCAGGTAAATCGCTGTCTCCCCCGGTGTCTGCAGAACAGGCTGTGTGATTACATCTTTTTCGCGGATCATCTGGTCCAGTGTGAGGGAAAGCAGGTTATCCTCCACCTCCAGGAGCTCCATTCCCTTCTGCAGGAGAAGGGAGCGCGTCGCGTAGCAGTGTCCGTCGTCTGCCAGGCGGTTCAGCGCGTACAGGAGTCCGCTCCGCAGCCGCACATAGCGCTCATGCCCGAACCCCATTTTCGCCGCGATGGTGTCGGCTGTCCGAAAGCCGATCCCCCATATATCGTCCGCGAGGCGATAGGGATTTTCCCGCACGACCGCGATGCTGTCATTTCCGTAGGTCTTATAGATTTTTGTCGCGTGGCTGGTGCTGACATCATGGCCCTGTAAAAAGAGCATAATGTTTTTGATTTCCTTCTGTTCCTGCCAGCTTTTCTTCACCTGCTCCACGCGGGCCTTTCCGATGCCGGGAACAGTCAGCAGGCGGTCCGGATCATTTTCAATGATCTCCAGAGTGTCTTTTCCGAATTCCCGGACGATCTTTCCGGCATTTTTCGGACCGATCCCCCGGATCAGGCCGCTCCCCAGGTATTTTTCGATTCCGTACACCGTCGCGGGAAGGACCTCTTCGAAGGACTCCGCGGAAAACTGCCTTCCGTACTTCGCGTCCATCTTCCAGATCCCTGTCACCAGCAGCACGCTCCCGACATGGACCGACGCCGTCGTTCCCACCACGGTGACAAGTTCGCTGAAGCCCTTCGCCCTGCAGCGGATCACAGTGTAGCCGTTTGTCTCATTATGGTAAGTAACGCGTTCCACAACGCAGCGAAGTTTTTCCATATAACAGTATCGAGAACAGTATCGGGAACCGGTGTTGTAAAAACTGTGTCGTTAAACAATG
>JAUNJS010000470.1 GCA_030533125.1 Eubacteriales bacterium
CGGAAAAGACCGGAAGATCCCGGCAAAGATCGTCTGTGTCCATAATAAGAAGAACAAGAAGGACTGGATTGCCTTTATCTGTACAAATCCGAATCTCTCTGAAGAAGAGATCATTCGGATCTATGGAAAAAGATGGCAGATTATGCCGATATCGGCATAATCTGCCTACTATTCGTGTACTTCGCACATATATATAGAACCGGTGTCAGCGTCGGGCGAAAAAGCACCGCTGATAACATCTGATGCTGCAGCCTGTCTGCGGAGGACCTTTATCGCCCCCCGGTGCCTTTCTGGATTTACTGACTGACTTCCTCCCCGTTTCGGGAAGATCATGCGCACACATGCCGTAAACGGAATGACCCGTTTTACAGCATGTGCGCGGGCAGGACTTGAAATCCGGTCCTGCGTGGCAGAAAATGCTCCACGCCGCATGGACGCGCTGCGTTTGGCAGATCATGTTTGCAGCACCTGCCGTCATTGATCGTATCCCACCGGTCTCCCATCGGGAAAAGTACCCATGTGGCAGGCTGCTGACCGCCCTTTGTTACCGTTCCGTATCCTCGGGGTCGATCCATGGACTGCGTCCCGCATTGCCTCCGGATGCGCCGCTTCGCACGCCGGTCGTGGCGGACGCCATGATGAACATTGGAAAATCACCGGATATTTGGGTTCAGACGCTCTTAATATGTGTATTAAGCAATGATCTGTTCTGTCAGATGCCCACTGGTGACCGCACCTCCTTTCGGAACGGTTGGGGGGCCGTATAACGGGTGCCGCACGACCTGGGTTTTATTATTCCCTGTTCGTGTTTTCCTGAACATATATACCCGATTTCTGACAGCGCTGCTGTATGCGCCTATATCCGGCAGGAAAAACCGCAGTTCACCTGAAGCCGGTTTTCTGCCTGGCTTCTGTCTTTGAAACTTGTCTTCAGTTCCAGAAATCATCGATCATCCGTGATTTCAGTTCAGGGAACTCTGTGTTCCCTGGAATGCAGATCTCTGTTCCGGAACAATATAAAGTATATCACAGCCTGCAAATGCCATCTATGAACAGCAAAATATTTTTTTTGTTCCTGTTTATAAGTATAATCTTGAAAAATGCTTGGAAAAATGTTCCTGTAACAGGAAAAAAGAATACGTAAAAAAGTACAGACGGGCATTAAAATCCCACGAAATATTGCGTTATAACGTAAGTCAGGGGACGTATACGGTGACTCGATGAGCGCAAAATACTCGTGCTCATTAAGTCATGAGATACGTCCCCTGACTCTTTGTCCTCTGACTCTTCCGGAACTGTCTTTGCCTGTCGGCAGCTCTTCTCCCGCGCCCCGTATCAGGAAAGACAGTTTCCGTCGATATAGGCATTATTGTTTGCCGGCTCTCTCTTTACGATCCTCCAGTTGAACCCGTCCATATGCATGGCGGGATCCCTGTAAATGGTAACCTTGTCCCCCGGCGCAACGGCCCGTATAATGGCGCTGTTTACATTCATTGATGAATAGATATTCGTGGCCTTTATGACTTTGGCCGTGATTGTCGGGCCGTCATGATCATACTGACCTCCAGCCACATTATCGAGATTGTCCAGATTCAGTTTTTCCATATTCATACCTACGCAAATACTATTCCTGTTAACTGGCATACCGGTCAGACGGAAAAGACCGGTCGCGCTTTTCTCCACTTTCCGTGCTTTTCAATGAATAACTAAAACTTCCCATAGCAAAAATGAGCTGTACACCTTTTCGGTGTGGGAAGTTTTAGTTCCTTACTTTACGCGTCTTCTTTATTTCTCACGTTTTCCTTACTTTACGCGTCTTCCCGAAGCTGCCTCAAAATTGTATTTCACGATTCCGAGGTCGATTTTTGTCATCGGTCCGCGCCCCGCGGTGATAACGGCGTCTTCTCCTTCCAGGGTGATGAAAAACTTCTGCTGGTTCATGGCGGTGGGAGCCATCATGGCCGCCTTGACGCCGTTGCGGAACCAGACAGGCATCTCGTCGGCCGGTACAGAGCAGAGTCTGGACAGGGGCTTTGACTTGTGCTTTTTTCCTTCATCCTCCCCGTAGCCGATCGCGATCACGGCGATGACTGTCTCTCCGTCTTTTCTGTCCGCCTTACATTTTCCCTTTTTGTAGGTCCCCGCTACCCAGCAGGTGTTCAGGCCGGCCATCTGCGCGGCCAGGACAATTTTCTGACCGTAATATCCGCCCTTTTCCTCGAGATCCGGCAGATCCTTCGGACCGACGACGGCCACATAGTTTTTGACATTTTTCAGCCAGCCGTAGTGGGCAAGCAGGGTGTCAAAGCATTCCGGGTCATCCCGGATCAGCTGGAAATGCAGCCCGCTCGCTTCGTTGCATTCTCCGATCAGATCTTCCAGCTGTGCCGAAAGAGCGTCGGGGATGGGATCATCTTTGTACCTGCGCACGCTGTGGCGTGCCCTGATTGCCTCTTTTATATCCATTTTTTTCTCCATATGTGATGCCTCCGTTTATTGTATTTTAATCCGTGCCGTGGGGCGGGTCAAGCGCGGAGGCTCGCCTCCGGAGAGTTGATCGAGAGCTGACGAAGATCTGATAGAAGGCTGACGGAGAATTTACGGAGAGCAGATAGAAGGCCGACGGAGAACTTACG
>JAUNJS010000471.1 GCA_030533125.1 Eubacteriales bacterium
GGGTGCGAAACCGGGAAACGGGCATGACTAAGGATCATGTGCTCTTTATGAGCTTGCGGGTTCGAATCCCGTCGGGATGATCAGATGGCTTTAAGTCATCAGTCATTATCCGGTGGTAGCTCAAGTGGTAGAGCTCTTAATGAAAACAAATCCTGCTCAGGATTGCCGCGATCTGAAGCAGGTTCTGCAAAAAAAGCAGGAAAATGCGCAAAAGGTATTGACCCATACGCAACGTCATAGTTTATAGTGGCCTTACCGAAAGCAAGGGAGTGATGAATTATGATGACCATAAACAAAGTAAGCAAGCTGACAGGTGTGAGTATACGCACCCTGCAGTATTATGACAAGATCGGACTGCTCCATCCGGCGGATCATACAGAGGCAGGCTACCGGCTGTATGACGATGCAGCACTTGAGACCCTTCAGCAGATCCTGCTTTTCAGAGAACTGGAATTTCCCCTGAAGGATATCAAGGAGATCATCAGCAGTCCCGATTTTGACAGGAGTAAAGCGCTTAGCCAGCAGATCGAGCTCCTGAAGCTGAAAAAGGAACACATCGAGAACCTGATCGACCTTGCTATTGAAATCAAAGCGATGGAGGTGAAACAATTGACATTCGATGCATTTGACACAAGGAAAATAGACGAGTATGCCGCGCAGGCAAAAGCCTCCTGGGGCACAACACCGGCCTATAAGGAATATGAAGAAAAATCCAAAGGCCGGACAAAGGAAGAGACTCTGCAGATCCATCAGGGAATGATTGACATTTTCGCGGAGTTCGGGAAGATCCGGGATACAGATCCCGCCGCGGAGGAAGCGCAGACGCTGGTAAAGAAACTGCAGGATTATATCACAGAGCACATGTATACCTGTACGAAAGAGATCTTAAGCGGCCTCGGGAAAATGTACGCCGGCGGCGGAGATTTCACAAAGAACATCGACAGCTATGGCGGGGAAGGAACAGCTGAATTCTCCTCGCGGGCCATCGAGAAATACTGCAGATAAGCGTTACTGTATATTACGGCGAATTTGGAAACCTTTAATTAATAGAAGTTTTTGTACCAGAGATCTTCCCACGGCTCAAATTCGGGCAGGCGGCTTGAGAGCGCGTAATAATATCCTTTTTTGGCCCGTCTTTTCTGTTTCCGGGACAGGTCGTCCGGCGGCCCAAGGTAGACCGGCTTTCCGAGCCGCAGGGTGTAGTCCGCATGATGATACGCGACGTACGGCGCGTTGTCATCCATCTCGTGCGCCGCGTATTTCGCGAAGCGCACCACGCCCTCATGCGCGTAGATGAGTTCCACCGGGGCTCTGACAAAGGCATACGCGGCGACTTCCTCGACCGATCCGGGGATGTCGTATCGCCGGCATTTTCTTCCGGGGGGATAGGCGATCAGGGTCTTTCCGTCCCGGGTGAGCAGTACACCGTCGATGGAGCTGTATCTGGTGGACTCCGGCGGGATGACAAATTCCCGCAGACTCCGGCACCCGGAAAACGCGAAGGGAATCCCCTCGCAGTCCGTCAGGGTTATGCTCTTCAACCCGCTGCACCAGGCGAACGCGTCTGCGCCAAGGCTCTCCACGCTCCCGGGGAGTGTGATGGCAGGAAGCCCCGCGCAGCCCCGGAATGATTCTTCGCCGATTGTCTTCAGGCTGCTCCTCCCGAATTTCACCTCTGTGATGCCCGTACAGCCGCGGAATGCTCTGTTTTTGATCTCTGTCAGGCATTCCGGGAACGTGATTTCTGTCAGCCCCGTGCAGTCTCAAAATGCCCCGTAACCGATCCTTTTCACACTGTACGGAATGACGATCATTTTAAGGCCGGTACAGCCCTGGAACGCTCCTTCTCCGATCCTTTTCACACTGTCCGGAAGGGTGATCTCCGTCAGGGCTGCGCAGTTTTGGAATGCCTCCGTGCCGATGTCCGTCACGCCGTCGTGGATTGTGACCTCCGTCAGGCCGGTGCATCCTCGGAACGCCCCGGCTCCGATCTCTGTCACGCTGCCCGGGATCGTGATTTTCATCAATCCGATGCAGCCCCGGAATGCTGTCGTCCCGATTCTTGTCACGCTGTCCGGAATGACAACCTCCTCCAGCATGTGGCAGGACGCGAACGCGTTTTTTTCGATGCTCGTCACCTCGTCGTGCAGGATCACTTTCTTCACACACTTCCGCGCCCGGGTGTTATTAAAGCAGTTTTCGCCGATGCGGGTGACGCATTTCGGCACCCGGACAACCTTCGCCCAGCCGAAGTACCCGACCGCGGTCTCGTCATCCTCCGCGAACTCATAAGCAGGCGCATTTGACATTTCAAGGATCCATTTCGGAAAAATCAGCTTATTGCCGAAAGAGAACGCATTCGCGCCGACCCGCGTCAGCCCCGCCGGGAATGAGATCCCTGTCAGCTGTCCGCATCCACTAAAAGCCCTTGTTTCGATGACCGTCAGGCTCTCCGGCAGACGGACTGTTTCCAGGCTCGAACAGTAATAGAATGCCTTCCGCCGAATGACCGTCACCCCTTCCGGGATTGAAATCTCTTTCAGATGAAAGCAGTCTTCAATTCTGAAGGACCAGGCACTGCGTGCCGTCGCAAATCCTGTATAAGACATCCTGACAACACTGTGTG
>JAUNJS010000472.1 GCA_030533125.1 Eubacteriales bacterium
TTGAGAAATGATTTGAGGAATAATTTTGAGTTTGAGGGAACCGGGGCCTTCATCCGGGCACGGACCGGGCACATATAAAAAGATTTGAAGAAGGAAGGGATAAGAGGAACAGGAACCTTCCGCGGTCGTAAAAGACCGGATGTTTTCGGGCTAAGATGCGGTTTTCAAAGAAAACACACATCTTTGATGAGAGAGGAACAGTCATGAGAAACGCGGAAATTGCCCGCAAGACGGGCGAGACAGACATACGCATTCAGCTGGAACTTGACGGACGGGGAACCGCCCGGCTGGGGGAGCGCGGCACGGGAATCGGCTTTTTCGATCACATGCTGCACGCCTTCGCGCGGCACGGCCTGTTTGACCTGACTGTGGAGGCGGCCGGAGACCTCGAGGTCGACGGCCACCATCTGGTCGAGGACACCGGCATCGTACTGGGCGAGGCCATCCGGCAGGCGGTCGGCGACAAGGCGGGCATCCGCCGTTTCGGCTATTTTGTGCTGCCCATGGACGAGGCGCTGGTGCTCTGCGCCGTCGATCTCTGCGGACGCCCCTATTTTGTAATGGAGGGATATGACTTCCGCTCCCCCATGGCCGGCGGATTCGATACACAGCTGGTAAAGGAGTTTTTCTACTCTATATCCTATGCGGGGGCGATGAACCTGCATTTCAGGATACTCTCCGGAGAGAATGACCATCACGTGATTGAAGCGATGTTCAAGGCCTTCGCGAAGGCGCTGGATCTGGCAACACAGAAAGATCCCCGCTATGACGATGTCCCGAGCACCAAGGGGAGCCTGTAAGAAGCCCCTGTAAGCGCTTTGAAAAGGCGGAAATGAAAAATAATGGAGCTGAATTTATGATAAAAAAAGGAATTTATCCCTGCATCTGGCTTCTTCGCGGAAACGCGGTCAGGGGATTTGAAGACGATACGGTTTTGTCCGGAGATCCCGCCGCGCTGGTCAGGCAGTATGAGGAGGCCGGCGCGGACGGCGTGCTGCTGTTCGACCTCTCGAAGGGGGACGACGAGCACGAGGCCGCCATCGGATTGATCCGGCAGATCTGCGAAAACAGCATGATCACGGTCATCGGGGCCGGGAACATCCGGCGGATGGAGGATGTCAAGAAACTGATTTACGCGGGCTGCGATCTCGCCGCGCTGAACCTCTCAAAGAAGAGCAACCGGCTCCTTGCGCGCGAGGTCTGCGAGCGCTTTGGAAAGGAAAGGATCGCCGGATGCTGCACGCGCGCCGGGATCCCCGCGGGAGAGTGGGAGAAGCTCTCCCCCTGGCTTTCCGCGCGGATCCTGCTGGACCCGCTGGCTGGCGAACCGGACAGCGGAGACGCATCGTCCGCACTCTGCGGCGGCGATGCAGCGGGCGCGGAAATCCCGTTGATTGTCTGTACGGCGGACGCTTCGACCGGCGCGATCGCGGAGCAGTTGAAAAACCGGAACGTCGCGGCTGTAACCGGCACCGGCGTCAACCGCCTCTTCGAGGAGGATGGAATGTCGGCGGAGGCTGTGCGCAGCTCTCTGCGCGAGGCCGGCTTTGCCGCGGAAGAGGAGCAGAAGACTCCCCCCGCCTTTGTCTGGAGCGACTTTAAGAAAGGCGCTGACGGCCTTCTCCCCGTCGTTGTCCAGGAGGAATCGACCGACCAGGTCCTGATGGTGGCCTACATGAATGAAGAGGCCTATAACCGGACCGTTGCCACCGGCAGAATGACCTATTATTCCAGGAGCCGCCGGAGCCTGTGGGTCAAAGGGGAGACCAGCGGCCATTTCCAGTATGTCCGCTCCCTGCGCGCAGACTGCGACATGGATACCCTGCTCGCGCGCGTGGTCCAGATCGGCGCCGCCTGCCACACCGGCAGCCACTCCTGCTTTTTCAACAAGGTACAGGAGATCCCGGAGTCCAGACCGTCCAGAATGCGCGCCCGCGAAACAACAGGCACAGCGGACGTCCTGCGGCAGGATTACCAGACGATTCTTGACCGCAGGGACAATCCCAAAGAAGGCTCCTACACCAATTATCTCTTTGACAAAGGCATCGACAAGATGCTCAAAAAACTCGGGGAGGAGAACACGGAGATCGTGATCGCCGCCAAAAACCCCGGGGAGAATGAGATCATCTATGAGATCGCGGACTACCTCTACCACCTGGAAGTCGTCATGGCGCAAAAAGGCGTCGACTGGGACGACATCACCAGGGAACTGATCCGCCGCCAGAAATAACCGTGCAGCCGGCTTTATCAGCTGTGCTTTACAGACCGGTTCAGCAACTGTGCGGCAGCATTACCCGACGCCAATGGCAGGAGGATCCGCCATGACGAGAGAACAGAACAGATCAGATCAGGATAAAACAAAGCGGGATCGACGTTTGCAGCCGCGTTTTTTCATGTGCGCGATCTCGTGTATTTTTGCGATAAATTCCTGAATTATAACCGCCGGAGCAGAGGGTGCGCAGACCCTCTTTTCCGGCGGTTTCTGCACGCCGGATGTTTCAGAGATCTGCGCCCTCTTGAAGCGGAACAGCCGCCGCGCGGCGGTGCACCTGTTTACAAAAGAAAACATACAGCCGCAGTTTTTACATACGAAAAGGACTGCGCGGGGGGAGATAATGATGAGAT
>JAUNJS010000124.1:0-3321 GCA_030533125.1 Eubacteriales bacterium
ACAGATAATTCCACAGGATTATTGCATCGATATTTTATTGTTCATAAGTTTTCAAGAAGAATAGGCAATTCCTCTCGGTAATTCAATTGCCGAGAGGAATTGCCCCTTTTTTATCTATTAAAGTATCTACGCTTTACATCGCTCAGAAAAAGGACAAAGCAGGTCTATCTGCATTTCTTCTTCATCTTTATGGTCTTTTTGCGTTTAATAAAAGGGTTCCCGTCACGCGGAGTACGATTCGCTCCCGGTGACGGATACCCCCTTGATTTAGAAGTTTTGATTGGAATCCAATATCATACAGGGGCCGGAAGCCCCCTGTATGAAATTCCATCCGCTCAGAGCTTAGATAAACAGGTTCACGTTGGATTCTTCCGCATCGCCAAGGTAGGTCCCTACGCCGCCGATCTCAACACCGTCGATGAGTTCCTCCTTGCGGATGCCCATGACATCCATGCTCATGGAGCAGGCGACGATCCGGACGCCGTTCTCCATTGCTTTTTTCATCATTTCTTCGAGGGAATCAATGTTCTTGTCCTTCATGATCGCGCGCATCATCTTTGTGCCCATGCCGCCCATGTTCATGCGGGAGAGCCCGAGCTCTGTCGTGCCGCGGGGAAGCATTGCTCCGAACATCTTCTCGACAGGCGTCTTGCGAAGTTTCTGTTTGTCCGTCCTGCGCAGCGCGGTAAGCCCCCAGAAAGTAAAGAACATGGTGACCGGGCGTCCCATCGCCAGCGCGCCGTTTGCGATGACAAAAGACGCCAGGACTTTGTCGAGATCGCCATCAAAAACGATGATCGTCTTGCCCTGCGGAGGGCTGCCGGCGGGAGAAGGAATCTGCTTATCGGGCTGTACAGCGGGAGCCGCAGCGGCAATTCCTTTCCTGATTACCGCCACATAGGACCTGCCCTTCCTGCCGTTGGAAACCAGTGTGTTTCCTGTCCTGCGGCACCAGGACTCGATATCTTTGGCAAAACCGGGATCGGAAGCGGACACTTCGAGGAGCTGTCCGTCCTCCATCTCTTTGATGGAACGGAACACTTCCATGATGGGCCCCGGGCACTGCAGGCCGTCGCAGTGGAGGGTCACTTTTTTGACTTCTTTATTCATCTCTTTTCTCCTGTCTCCGTCTTTTTCCCCGCTGATTTCGGGCATTTCGGCTGCGGCCTCCGTCTCTGCATCGGGATGCAGGATCCTGTAGAGCCTCGTTCCCGCCGGATACACTTCCACGTTCTCAAAACCATTCTGCATCAGGATCCGCGCCCCGTTGTAGGAGCGCACGCCGACCGCGCAGATCACAACATACTCGGCAGAGGGGTCGAGCTCTCCGAGCCTTGCGCGCAGCTGTCCCAGCGGAATATTGCGCGCACCGGGGATGGTATATCCCAGGAGCTCCGCCTCCTCCCGGACATCCAGGATCACGGCGTTTTCGGGAACCTGCAGGCCGGAAAAACGGACGAGTCCGCGCAGGACATTCTCAGCCGTGAAGCCGGTCATGTTGACCGGATCCTTTGCGGAGGAGAAGGGCGGCGCGTAGGCCAGCTCCAGATCTTTGAGCGCGGTCACACCGGCTCCGAAGCGGATGGCAGTCCCGATCGTGTCGATCCGCTTGTCCACGCCTTCCTGACCGACGATCTGCGCGCCGTAGATCCTGGAACCGTCCATGGAAAACAGGAGCTTTATGAACATCGGCAGCGCGCCGGGATAGTAGCCCGCGTGGGAGTTCTGCGTGATGAGAATGCCGGTGTAGTCTTTGCCCCGCACAAGTCCGCGGCGGAGCAGTTTTTTTTCGTTCAGGCCCGTCGACGCGGCCACAAGGTCAAATACCTGCGCAACGGAGGACCCCTGCGTCCCCTTATAGGTGGATCGGGGCCAGGCAGTATCCTCACCTATGAGACGGCCGCCCGCGAGATGACCGCCTGCGGGATGGCTGCCCTCGAGATGACCGCCCGCGGGGTGGCCGCCTGCAAAAAGATCATTTGCGATATTGTCCGCGACGATGCGGCCCTGTTTATTGGCCGGACCGGCCAGGGGAACCATGGTGCGGTCCTTTGTGAGGAAGTCCTCGACTTCGATGACGTCGCCCGCCGCGTAGATGTCAGGGTCGGCGGTGCGCAGGTATTCGTCCACAACGATGCCGCCGCGCGCGTTGAGTTCGAGACCGGCCTCCCGGGCAAGCAGGCTGTTGGGGCGTACGCCGATGGAGAGAATGACGAAATCCGCGGTCAGTTTCTTCCCGCTGCCAAGGTTGACGTCCACGCCTGAGCCGCTGTCCTCAAAAGAAGCGACACCGTCGGAAAGGTGCAGATCTACGCCGTTTGCGCGAATGTTCTCGTGCAGGATCATGGCCATCTCGGGGTCGATCGGAGCCATGACCTGGTCGGTGGCTTCCACGATGGCTACGGAGAGACCGGCATGGCGGAGGTTTTCCGCCATCTCAAGGCCGATGAAGCCGCCGCCTACGACGACAGCGCTCTTCGCGCCTTTTTCCCTGATCATGCTGCGGATGTGATCAGCATCCGGAACGGTCCAGAGGGTGAGAATGCGGGGGGAGTCGATGCCGGGGATCGGAGGACGGAGCGGGGAGGAGCCGGTGGCAATGACAAGTTTGTCGTAGGACTCGTCGTAGCATTCGCCGGTTTCCAGGTTTTTGACACGCACAGTCTTATTCGCGCGGTCGATGCTGACCGCTTCCGTGCGGGTGCGGACGTCGACGCCGAAGCGCTCGCGCATGACCTCTGTCCTGGTGACGAGCAGGGCGTCGCGGGACTGGATCACGTCTCCGACGTGATAGGGCAGGCCGCAGTTGGCATAGGAGATATACTCGCCGCGTTCGAGCATCACGATCCGGGCAGTTTCGTCAAGTCTGCGGAGTCTGGCCGCACAGCCGGCGCCGGCGGCTACGCCTCCGATAATCAGTATTTTGCTCATGTATGATCCTTTCTTTTTACATTTTGATGTATTCTGAACGTGATAATTATAGTATATTGGTCGTTGAGATACTGTTCTGTAACTAAGTCACATTGGAGGGGACAGTTCTTTGGACAGAGGTGTCAGTGTGGAAAATCACATGGATCTGCAGGTTTTTCACATGGGTATTTGTGCCGGAGCGTCACAAACAGCCCTGATGGCAGACGGGAAATCGTCAATCGAAAAGCCCATAGAAAAAGACTTTTCGATGCGGATTCCCCGCCGCCCCGTCGCGCCATGCGCTCCGGAATGAGGATCTGGATGGGAAAGGAATGCATAAAAGCGTTTATTGAAAGACTGCCGTTCTGGGGAGACCTGTCCTCCGCTGAACGGGAACGGCTGCTGGCTGCC
>JAUNJS010000124.1:3331-8100 GCA_030533125.1 Eubacteriales bacterium
GAAGGGGACATCAGGACAAGCATGATCTCGGAGGAGGGAAGGGAGATCACGCTTTACCATCTGCGGGACGGCTGTTATGATGTGCTGTCGGCCTCCTGTGTCGTGAACCAGATCACCTTCGACACGCATATGACGGCGGTGCGCGGATGCACGCTCCTGATCGTCCCGGCTTCGGTGCTGGCGGGATTCAAGGCAGGGAATGTCCATGTGCGGTGTTTCATTTACGAGACGCTCACAATGCGGTTCTCGGACGTCATGTGGATGATGCAGCAGACACTTTTTCTGCGGGTGGACCAGAGGATCGCGGGGTACCTGCTGAAGCGGTATGCGGAGACAAAGTCGCCGGAACTTGCGCTCACCCATGAGCAGATCGCGCTGGAGATCAACACGGCGAGAGAAGTGGTGGCGCGGATGATGAGGAATTTTGTGTCGGACGGGCTCGTGGAAGGAGGCCGCGGCAGGATCGTGATCAGGGATCCGGAGGGGCTGAGGAGGGTATAGGCGGGACACGATGCTCTGTCCCGGAAAACGACGGCGGAAAGGACAGCGGCACAGACAGTAATACGGATCCTGCCCGAAGAGAAGGGGTGTTTTCCAACCGGAGGGGGCATGCCTTTGAGAGGAAGCAGAAGAAAAAGGAAAAGCACAGGGGGCATTCAGGAATATGTGTGGAACAGTAAAAGCGAATCGGGAAGATCTTGCGGAGATCCTTCGGCTGCAGTATCTTGCATATCAGAGCGAAGCGGCTTTGTTCGGGAATACGGATATTCCTCCTCTCACGCAAACGATTGAGGAAGTGGAAGAAGAATATGAGCGGGGCCTCATTTTGAAGATGGTCGATGAGGACGGCGCTATCATCGGCTCGGTACGTGCCAGAGAAGCCGACGGAACAGTATATATCGGGAAGCTGATGGTTCATCCGGATCACAGGCATAAGGGCTATGGGAGAAGGCTTCTGATGGAGATCGAACACTGCTTTCCGGGAAAACGTTATGAGCTGTTCACAAGTACCAGAAGCAAGGACAATATCCGCCTGTATCAGGAAAATGGATATAGAGAGTTTGATCGAAGGGCTGTCAAAGATGACCTGATCTTTGTTTATATGGAAAAAACGGGACTGCCTGTAATCCGGGATGCAGTACCGGCGGATGCAGACCGCCTTTTGGAGATCTATGACTATTACGTCCGGAATACAGCAATCACTTTTGAGTATGATACGCCATCCCTGCATGAGTTTGCAGCCAGGATGGAGAATACAATGAAGCGATATCCATATCTGGTAATTGAAAAGGATGGCCGCATCGAGGGATATGCGTATGCCGGGACCTTTAAGGACAGGGCAGCGTATGACTGGTCTTGCGAAACGACGATTTACATTGATCATTACGCAAGAAAAAACGGTATGGGACGCATGCTTTATGAGGCTTTGGAAGAAAAGCTGAAAGCGATGGGAATTCTGAACATGTATGCCTGCATCGGGTATCCGGATCCGGAGGATGAGTACCTGACAAAAAACAGCGCTGCGTTTCATGAGCATCTGGGATACTCGAAGGCCGGCGTATTTCACAAATGCGGTTATAAGTTCGGGCGCTGGTATAACATGATCTGGATGGAAAAGATGATCGGTGAGCATCGCGGGACGGATGAAAGGAGCTTTCGGAATATGGCTTCTGCGCCGGGAAGATTTCCATGAAGGAAGCGACAGTCATGTTCCAAAGAGTTAAGTGATGGCAAATATAATAACAGGTTTCAGGATACTGATCAGTATAGCGATGCTGTTCTGTCCGGTGTTTTCGCCGGTATTCTACATGCTTTATCTGATCGCGGGATTATCTGATATGATAGACGGAACCATTGCTCGAAAAATGAATACGGTCAGCGAGTCTGGGGCTCGATTCGATACTTTGGCAGATACTGTATTCGTAGTGGTATGCATGATCAAGCTGCTCCCGGTGATAAGCATGCCGGCATGGCTGTGTGGATGGATTGTAATGATTGCCCTGATAAAGATCATTAACATCATTTCGGGATATATTGTACAAAAGAAGCTGGCGGCGGTTCATTCAGTGATGAATAAGGTGACAGGGGTATTGCTTTTTATACTGCCGCTGACGCTTTCGTTTGTCCCTTTGAAATATTCAGCAGTTGCAGTCTGTGCAATAGCAACCTTTGCGGCTGTTCAGGAAGGGCATTTTATCAGGAAGAAAGAAAAAAGAGTTTGATTCGCCCCATAGGGGCTCGCTCGGGGGACCGGATGCGGAAAGGAGACAGTGAAAATGCTTGAGACGGAACGATTGATCCTGCGCCGCTGGGAGGACAGTGACGCGGGGAACTTATATGAATACGCGAAAGACCCGGACGTCGGGCCGATTGCCGGATGGCCGGCACATCAAAATATCGAGGAGAGCCGGGATGTGATCAGGAATGTCTTTAACGGCAAAGAGGCATATGCCATCTGCTTGAAAACGGATGGAGAAGCCATCGGAGCGATCGAACTGAAGCTGAATGGTCATACCGATATGACGGACCGCGACGACGAATGTGAGCTCGGCTACTGTCTCGGAAAGCCGTTCTGGGGACGGGGGATCATGCCGGAAGCGGTAAAAGAAATACTCCGCCGCGCCTTTGAGGAGATCGGTATGACGAAGGTCTGGGTCGGCTATTATGAAGGCAATACAAAATCAAAACGCGTACAGGAAAAGACCGGATTCCGCTACCAGTGGAAGTCGGAGGGCGTGGAGGTCCCTCTGATGCATGAGAAGCGCACCGGATATGTGAGCAGCATGACAAAAGACCAGTGGCAGTGGGACAGGCTGTATGCAGCAGCAAAAGCAGTCCAGAATGGCAGAAAGATTTCTGATTATGTAGAAGCAGGCGGCGTGGCTGCAGCAGTTTTGTCGGTTTCCGGGCGGATCTATACCGGCGTTTGTATCGATACCTGCTCTACGCTGGGAATCTGTGCGGAGCGGAATGCTATTTTCAATATGATCACGAACGGAGAGCAGGAAATACAAAAGGTACTGGCGATTATGCCGGATGGTAAAACCGGTGCGCCTTGCGGAGCGTGCCGGGAACTGATGGTTCAGCTGATGCCGGAGCAGTATAAAGATGTCGCGATCATGCTCGATTACGAGAACGAGAGAAGCATCACCCTCGGAGAACTGACGCCGGAATGGTGGATATGAAGGAAGTCAACTTCATGGCGGGCATCGGTGATCTTCCTGCATCTCATGCAAGCGGTTCTTCCCCATATTTAAACAGGAGCAGGTTGGCATCGTCCACACCTGCTTTTTGATTGACCGCGACCGTCAGGATGATGTCCCGCCGGTTTCGGGGATAGAGCAATGCATTCCCGCTCAATTCCAGAGCGCGGGTCGTCTCCTTCAGATCAAGACCGGCGCCCAGGCACAGACGCAGTACTTTGTCGCGGCCGGGGCTGCGTGTGCCCTTCATCACCTGATAGAAGTAGGACCTTTCCAGGCCGCTTTTTTGAATCAGCTCCGAACTGTCCATGCTGTGTACGGCCGGCAGCGAACGGAAATACCCGGCGAAATTCTTAAAGGAATCTGTGACCTTCGGCATTTCCATATATTGTTCCATTTCGCGGGTGGAATCGATATCGGAAAGGATCCCGGCAAGTTTATTGGTGGTGGATTCGTCCATGGTACTCTGTCTCCGTGATAAAGATCTGCAGGATGCGGAACATGTTGTGAACCGGTTTTGTCAGTTGATTAGATTTTATCGCAGTTTCCGCTTTTTATAAAGGTGGCGGTGTCCGAACCATCGGAAAAAAGTCGGGAAAAGTCGGGGAAAATTCCCCGAAAGCATCCGGAAAAAAACCGGGAAAGAATGTAATAGAAAGAATGTAATAAAAAGAATGCAATAATCAGGGATTTCAATCAATGATCCTCATCAGCACAAACTCCTGCAGCAGTGTCGCTGCAGGAGTTTTTTATGACTCGGCCCGCGTAAGGAGTTTTTCCGCCTGGAGGCGGACGCGGGCCGTTCGGGGGCAGAGGGCGGCAGGGCCGCCTCTACCCTATTAGCCCGGTTGATCGAACTGTTGTGGACTTGGCCGGGACGCAGTTTCGGGCATCAGGAAAAGACAGAAGATGCGATTTTTATTCAGAGAAGTGATACAGAATGTGAAGGGGGCTGAGGTTCGGAAGGCGGTTAATTCCGGTCTTATCCGAGTGGTTTTTCTCCGTATTTAAACAGCAGCAGATTTGTATCATCGACATCAGCCATCTGGTTGACAGCGACTGTGAGAATAATATCCCGTCTCTTGCGGGGATAGAGGACTGCATTGCCGCTCAGCTCCAGGGCGCGGGTCGTCTCCTTCAGATTCAGGCCTGCAGCCAGGCATAAACGGAGTACTTTGTCGCGGCCGGGGCTGCGTGTGCCTTTCATCACCTGATAATAATAAGACCGCTCCAGACCGCTGTTGCGGATCAGTTCTCCGCTGTCCATTTCCTGAACGGCGTCCAGGGACCGGAAATACGCAGGAAACGATTGGAAATGGTCGGTGATTTCGGGGAGTTCCAAGTACTGTTCCATTTCCTGTGTGGAGTCAATATCTGAGAGTACTCTCGCAAGATTGATTGTGGTGGATTCCTCCATGATGTCCGGATCTCCCTTCGTTTGGGATTTTCGCAAGTTACATTCACGGTACTGGACATTGGATCGTGAGTAACATTATTTTACATCGCTCCTGTGTCATTATAAATCTTTTTTCCCTTTGCGCAGTGGGCTGTCAGCCCACCAATTAA
>JAUNJS010000473.1 GCA_030533125.1 Eubacteriales bacterium
CCATGGGGATCAGTTTCTTTTCTGCTTCGCCGGTGGAATAGTGGACGCCGCCTTTCAGGGTTTCCATGGTTTCCTTCAGGCCCTGGCGCACGGCAGCCGCCTTGGCAAAGGACAGGTAGGCGCTGGGATTGGTATCCGGTATGTCTGCATAGAAGCCGCTCATATAGGCCGGGGTGAAGGGCCGGAAAGCTTCCTGCGGAGTCCTGGAGATGCGCTCGGACAAGGCGTCGGGCATTTCTTTCGAGGCGTCGTGCAGGATGTCGTCAAAGCGGTGGTTCAGCTCGACGGTCGTGGAGTAGTAATAAGTATCTTCTCCTTTGGTCTCCGTTCCTTCCAGTACGGCGGACCCGGTGACCCGGGCCGAGTAGGTATGGAAGGGAACATAGATGCCGCGGAAACTCTCGGCGCTGACGTCATTCTTCAGGCGATGATCCGCGCAGAGGCTCTTTTTCAGCATTTCCTGATACTTTGCGAAGCACTCGTCCCGCGTGATATGAAAGGGGGCGATGGTATCGGGCGGGGTGACCTCGGCGCGGGTCTGGTTCAGCATCACGGAGGAACCGCAGTAGCTGCAGAAAGAGGCCGCGGTCGTGTTCATCGCGTGAACGGTGCCGCCGCAGTTCGGACAGGTGAAAAGATCCATCTCAACGCGGTTGCTCGCTTTCCGCGCTTCCCGCTGATCGGCGGACTCGATGCTCTCAGTGCGGTCGCACATGCCGCATTTCAGCTGCTGCCCCGCGGGATCAAAGACCATCGTGGAGCCGCATCCCGGACAACTGTACAAGGCAATCTTCTCCTTTGCTGTATTCTTACTGCACAGTATACCATAAATTTACCTGAGATGAGTGAATTGTCCAAATTTTGAGACGATTTCCCGCTTAAACAGGTGTATAATGATACCGTGATATATTGGCAAACCCCGGAGATCAAAAAACCCCGGGGTTTTATCATGGGGAGGAAACATAAAGCGTGTACCGGTGACCACTCAAACACTCGAAACGGGCAAAACGTCGGACTGCGAATACGCCGTTGCGTCCGCCGTGCGAAAGTGCTATAGTATACCAGTTATCTTACAGGGAGGAACGGATGAAATGAAAGACAGAAAGATTTATTGCCTGAACAATATCGCGAAGATCGGGACGGATCACTTCCGGGCGGGCTATGAGCTGACGGGGAGCATGGAGGATGCCGCGGGCGTGCTGGTGCGCTCGGCGGACATGAAGGAAATGGAATTCCCGAAGGATCTGCGCGCCATCGCACGGGCCGGCGCCGGCGTCAACAATATTCCGATCGACCGCTGCACGGAAAGCGGCATCGTCGTGTTCAACACGCCCGGCGCCAACGCGAACTCCGTGAAGGAACTGGTGCTGTGCGGGCTGCTGCTGGCCTCCCGGGACGTGGACGGCGGAATTCGGTGGGTGAAGGAAAACGCCGGGGACGCGGACATCGCGAAGGCGACGGAAAAGGCGAAGAAAGCCTTTGCCGGGCATGAGCTGGCCGGCAAGACCATCGGCGTCATCGGCCTGGGCGCGATCGGCGTGCTGGTTGCCAACGCGGCCCTGTCCCTGGGGATGAAGGTTTACGGATATGATCCGTATATGTCCGTGAAAGCGGCGTGGAACCTGTCGCCCATGGTCAACCACGCGGATACGGCCGAGGCAATCTACGCCATCTCTGATTTTATTACGATTCATGTGCCGGCGACCCCGGCCACGAAAGGCATGATCGGGGCGGAAGCGATCGCCCAGATGAAGGACGGGGCCGTGCTGCTGAACTTCGCGCGGGATTCCCTGGTGGACGAGAAGGCCGTGGCGGAGGCCCTGAAGGCCGGAAAGCTGAAAACCTACGTGTCTGATTTCCCGAACCCCGTGAGCGCGGCGATGGAGAAGGCGATCGTGATCCCGCATCTCGGCGCTTCCACCGAGGAGGCGGAGGACAACTGTGCGGTGATGGCTGTGGAGCAGATGCAGGATTATCTGGACAACGGCAACATCCATAACTCCGTCAACTTTCCGGAGATCAACCTGGGCCGCTGCGAGACGGAAGCCCGGGTGGCAATCCTGCACCGGAATATCCCGAACATGCTGAGTCAGATCACGTCCTTCTTCGGCTCCCAGAACCTGAACATCGAAAACCTGGCCAATAAGGCCCGCGGGAATTATGCCTATACGCTGCTGGACATCAGCCATCCCATGCCGCATGACGTCGTGGAGAAATTCAAGGCGATTGACGGCGTGCTGCGGGTTCGCCGGATCTGACCGGAGGGCCCCAAACGGGACGAAAAACGGCCGGAGCTTTGACACGCTCCGGTCTTTTCAGTGCTTCGAGCTATTTCGTTTTTATTTGGGGAGGGCCGAAATCAGTTCCCGGCCGTGATCCTTAAGCCACTTGTCCCAGACCTTATAATCCGGCATCGCTTCATAGACCAGCGCCCAGAAAGCTTTTGAATGGTTGAGCTGTTTGCGGTGGCACAGCTCGTGCACGATCACGCTGTCGATAACTTCCCGCGGGGTCAGCATGAGCAGGCAGTTGAAGTTCAGGTTTCCCTTGGAGCTGCAGCTGCCCCAGCGGCTGCGCTGGGCCCGGATGGCGACGCGGCCGTAGGTGATGCCGAG
>JAUNJS010000125.1:0-7682 GCA_030533125.1 Eubacteriales bacterium
CGCAGCAGACATCCTCCTCCTTATCCAGTACACAGACGTTCAGTTTATAACGGGAAAGCTCACGCGCGACCGCGCTTCCCGTGACGCCTGCGCCGATGATAATTACATCATACATATGCGTTGTCCTCCTGTTATATCGATTCACTGCTGCCCCCACCCCCCGGAGACAGTAGCGAATCTGTTGAACGATGATTCCTGTATCATGTAAAAATGATAAAAAGGAGTCAGGAAACCGGACGCTCCCCCGCGCCGGATTGCCTGACTCCTGACTTGAAATGACATACAATCAACCCCGGGCTTGTCATGTCGTCAGGCACGTCCCGGACCCATGCTTTATGTTTGGATCTTTTGCAACACCAAGGTGACTGTGCTGTGCAGATGACAGCCCGCCGGTTACAGCCGGCTGTTCTTTGTCGTTGACGGCCTGTCTGCCGCACCGGACTGCATCATACAAATAGAATTTAAAATTCTGCCTTGTACAGACGATTATATCTGTGATTATACCTGATTATACCGCGATGATTACGCGCCGAAAGGAATTATGCCGTAAACGATCGCCGCGAAAACAGTTCCGCAGATCGGAGCAACCACCGGGATCCATGCATAACCCCAGTCGGGATCCTTGTTGTCGCCGGGGCAGAACAGCGCGAACGCAAGACGGGGGCTCAGGTCTCTGGCCGCGTTCATCGCGTATCCGGTCACGCCGCCGAAGGACATGCCGATGGCCGTGATGATTGCCCATACGAAGACATAGTTGAGACCGCTGTCACCCGCGACTGTCTGGCCGATGCCGAGGATCGCGAACATCAGGACGAAGGAATCCACGAACTCGGAGAAGAAGTTGAGGCCGGTGTTGCGGATGGAAGGAGCGGTGCAGTAGCAGCCGCGCTTCACATCGTTCTCGGGGGTTGCTTCCAGATGATCATGATACATGATCGTCAGGATAACCGCGCCGATGAAGCCGCCGCACATTTCGCCGATCAGATAGAACGGAACGCTGCTGGCGGGAACCGAGCCGTTCACCGCGAGCGCGATCGTGACAGCGGGATTAAAGTGCGCGCCGGTCGCTTTGCCGAAGATAAACGCGGGAACCATAACCGCAAGACCCCAGCCGATTCCGCAGAGGCATGCGCCGCCGCCCTTCTGGCCGGATTTGTTCAGATTGATGTTCATGCAGACGCCGTCGCCCAGCAGAACCAGAAGCATTGTGCCAACAAGTTCACATACAAGAATGTTCATTTTTATCCCCCTTCTATAAGGTTTCTATATAGATTTGTGAAGTGATTTATCTGGTGCCGGACCTGCAGGTCCGGCACCGGTTCAGAGCACCGTCCGATGTAATCATATTCTGTCAACTCCGCGGTGCATTCTGCGATTCATAAGCAGCCCGATCTTGCGCTGTTTTTTATGATCCGCTCACGGAGCGCACCCCGCGCGGGCCTGTTTTTCATCACCGTGCAGGACGGATCAGTCCTTTGCCCAGCCGAGCGTGCAGTTGACGGCCTTCTTCCAGCCCTTGAGCTCCTCTGCCCTCTTGTCTGCATCCATGGCAGGCTCGAACTCTTTGTCAAGCGCCCAGTTCTTGATGACATCGTCCTTGCTGGTCCAGAAGCCTACTGCCAGGCCCGCCAGATAGGAGGCGCCCATCGCAGTGGTTTCCACGCAGGCAGGGCGGTCGACCTTCTTGTCGATCAGGTCGGACTGGAACTGCATCAGGAAGTTGTTCTTGCAGGCGCCGCCGTCGACCTTCAGGGCACTGAGCTTAACGCCGGAACCCTCTTCCATGGCTGCCAGGACATCATTCGACTGGAATGCCAGAGACTCAAGGGTCGCACGGATGACATGATACTTGTTGACACCGCGGGTCAGACCGGTGATGGCGCCGCGCGCGTAGGGATCCCAGTAAGGAGCGCCCAGGCCGGTGAAGGCGGGAACGACATAGCAGCCGTTGGTGTCGTCTACGCGGGTCGCGAAGTATTCGGAATCCGGGGACTGGTCCACAACCTTGAGCTCATCGCGCAGCCACTGGATCGCGGCGCCCGCCACGAATACAGAGCCTTCCAGCGCGTACTCGACCTTGCCGTCGAGGCCCCACGCGATCGTGGTCAGCAGGCCGTTGTTGGGATACATGGGCTTCTCACCGATGTTCATCAGCAGGAAGCAGCCTGTGCCGTAGGTGTTCTTCGCTTCGCCGGGTGTGAAACAGGTCTGCCCGAACAGCGCTGCCTGCTGGTCGCCCGCGATACCGGCAATCGGGATCGGGCCGCCGAAGAACTCGGGATCGGCCTCGCCGTAGACGCAGCTCGAAGGCTTCGCCTCGGGAAGCATGCTCTTCGGAACCTCGAGCTGCTTGCAGAGCTCATCATCCCACTCAAGCGTATTGATGTTGAACAGCAGCGTTCTGGAAGCGTTGGAGTAATCCGTCACATGCACTCTGCCCTTGGTCAGCTTGTAGACCAGCCAGGAATCAACAGTACCGAACGCGAGCTCGCCGGCCTCTGCCTTCTCACGAAGGCCTTCGACGTTGTTCAGGATCCAGCGAAGCTTTGTGCCGGAGAAATAAGGGTCAAACACAAGGCCGGTTTTGTGATACGCGTCATCCGCGATCGTAGGATACTTCTCCATCAGCTCAGCCTTCATGTCGGCAGTTCTGCGGCACTGCCACACGATTGCGTGGTAGACGGGCTGACCTGTCTTGCGGTCCCAGACAATAACTGTCTCTCTCTGGTTTGTGATACCGATGGCAGCGATGTCCTCGTAAGTGGCGCCGACATCCTGCATAGCCGTTCTCGCAACAGAAAGCTGCGTCTGCCAGATCTCATTAGCATCATGCTCGACCCAGCCGGGCTGCGGGAAGTACTGTGTAAATTCCTTCTGCGCCATGCTGCAGATCTCACCCTTCTCATTGAAAAGGATGCAGCGGTTGCTGGTCGTACCAGCATCGAGTGCCATTACATACTTTGCCATAAGAATTCCTCCTTTTTGTTGTGACGCGGAAGCGCCTGCCCCCGGAGCGGGATCCCGTCCCGTCTCCTGTCAACGAATAGTGCTCTGTTCTTCCGTCCGTTATCCTGTCAGCAACACCTTTGTTGTTAGTTCATTGTGTTATCGTTACATCAGCCAGACCTCCGGTGTGCTGGTCGAGATCGCGACCGCGCCGCTGTCCAGCATATTCACCACGTCCTCCCGGTCATGGATCAGTCCGCCCGCGATGACCGGCACCCGGCTCATCGCGCAGATGCGCTTCATGACCTTGGGGACAATCACGCCGGGAAGGATCTCAATCACGTCCGGCTGCGCGGAATAATGGAGCTGTGCCTGCTTTTCGATGTTGGAGAGCGCCATGCTGTCAAGGATAAAGAACCGCAGAACCGTCGCGAGGCCCTTTTCCTTCGCGTAGCGGGTCAGGTTAGCCCGCGTCGTGATGATCCCGTCCGCCTGCGTCCTGCATCGGATGAAATCGACAGAAGCTTCCTTCGGGGCAAGTCCGGCGACCAGGTCCAGATGCACCATTGCGACCCTCCCTGCCTCCTTGATCTTCTCAACGATCCCGGGGATCGTGCACAGATCACCGTACAGGATAAAGATGACTTCGATATCCGTCGTAAGACACAGAGCCAGCTCCGCGTCGTTTTTGATCGCCGCAATGATCGGCGATCCCTCGATCTTCTCGACGAATTCCTTTCCCATACAGCTCCCTCTGCAGCGCGGTCTGTTCGTCCCGGTTCACACCTCCCCATGGACACGCAGCGGCCTGCAATTTACGAACTGACATCAAAAAAAGCACAAAAAAAAGAATACGAGCCACCAAAAAAAAGGTTCCCCAACCCTTTCCGCAGCCATACTCTCTTCTCTCCAGGCGATTTCATGAACTTGTAGATACTCTAACACTGTTTCATAAAAAATGCAATATTATTCTTAAAAAAAAACAAAAATATTTGGCATATTGTTTATAGCCGTTCCGCCGCGGGCAGCAGGCCCGGGGGCGGATGGATTATGGATCTGCGAGGCAATCCTCAGAGCGGCAGCGCAAGGTCCAGTTCCTGTTCCTGTTCCAGGCGGATCTTCCCGCCCATATAGCCTGTCAGGCCTCCCTCTCCGTCCCGAACCAGACGCACCTGAATATCCCCGCCGGGCTCCCGGAAGAGGAACTCCAGGACAGCCTGCCGCGATTCTCCTGTTTTTTCTTTCTGCAGAAGATACCAGGCGGCAGCCAGAGAGCCGCTCCCGCAGGAAGACTCGTAGACCATGGAACCCGCGGCGGCGACGCAGACAACCGGCACCAGCCGGTCTCCGCGCAGAAACTGCATGCCGAAGGCATCATAGACAGGTCCGTAGCGGTCCGCGAGATCCCGTACCAGCTCCGGAGCAGGATCCAGGTCCTCGAGGATCATATGTGTAATTCCCTCGCTGACGACCAGCGGATATCCTTCCATGCTGCGCTCCAGCCGCTCCGGCATGGGCATCCGGGCGAAGGACATCCCTTCCTCCGGGTCACAGGTGACCTGCAGAAGGCCGGTGTGCCCGGAAATCTCGATCCCGGCTTCCGTCCTCTTCTCCGGACGTTCCGAGCAGAGGAGATATCCGTAGCTTCGCGCCGCGTTCCCGCAGAATTCGCCGCCCATCATTTCGAGGCGCCCCTCACCACCGCGGCGCGGGGCGGTCTCAAACCCCACCTGCTCCGCGCGCAGATCCGCGATTTTCATGATTCCAGCGGCTGCCGCCGCGCGCGCATTCGCCGGCACCGGCGTTCTCACGATCGCCGTCCGGTTTCCGGCGGGATCCGCCATCACGATTCGAAGTACCATACCTTCCTCTCCCGAGCCCCGGAACACAGGGATATTCTCTGTACTGCGATCTGCTGTCCGGAAGTACGTTTCAGTCCATACAGGTTGGTTCTCTGTGTCCCCTGTTCCTGTCCGGCAGTCCGTCCGGTTCTCCGGACAGACGCAGTCCCTGCGGGACAGTTCTCTGTGACGTTTACTCCTGTCCGCCAGACGGTATGGCTCCCTGATCCGAGAACCTCGCGAGGAACTGCTTCGTGCGCTCTTCCTTCGGCGCGTTGATCACATCCTCGGGCCTGCCTTCCTCCACAATATAGCCGCCGTCCATAAAAATGACCCGGTCCGCCACGTCGCGGGCAAACGCCATCTCATGTGTGACGATGACCATCGTCATCTTCACCTCCGCCAGCCGCCGGATGACCTTCAGGATCTCGCCCGTGAGCTCCGGATCCAGTGCCGAGGTGGGCTCATCAAAAAACAGCATTTTGGGATTCATCGCGAGCGCGCGGGCGATCGCGACGCGCTGCTGCTGTCCGCCGGAAAGCTGCTGCGGGTAATTGTATTCCTTCCCCTCCAGCCCCATTTTCCGCAGAAGCTCCTTTGCTTCCTTTTCAACCTCTCCGGGATCCCGCTTCTGGACGTGGACCGGCGCTTCCGTCAGGTTCCGCAGCACGGAAAAATGGGGAAACAGGTTGAAATTCTGAAAAACCAGCCCGAAATATCCCTTGATCCTGCGCAGATCCGCCGGAGGCGCGTAGACGGTCCAGCCGTCCGGACCGTTTTTCGCTGCCGTCTCTCCAAGATACAGGAGCGATCCGCTGTCCATCGTTTCCAGCATCGTCGCGCAGCGAAGGAGCGTCGACTTGCCGCTTCCGGAGGGACCGATGATCGCGACCACCTCGCCCTCCTCGACGGAGACGGTAATATCATGCAGAACTGTCAGTCCGTCGAATGACTTCCGGACATTATTGATTTCAAACAGGCTCATAATTTCCTCGACCTCGGTCACTTCTCTACGATCCGCTCTCTCCGGCGTCCGGAGACGCATCCTTTTTCAAGCCTTCCGCAAAACTCCCCGATGAGTACACAGAATAACCGGATCCGGACACAATCGGATCTTACGCGGAACTCATACAAAAGCAACGCAAAATCCTACGCAGAATCTTACACAAAACCAACTCAAAACCTACGCATAATCTTACGCAAAATCTTTTACTCAAAATAGGAGAGCTTCTTCTCCACCATGCCCATGCCCGCGGCAACTACGATGTTAAAAATATAGTAGAACAGGCCGGCCACAAACAGCGGCATGATATTGGACTGCTGCGCCGCGACCTGTTTGGCCATGGTGAACATCTCCGCGTAGGCAATGGCAAAGGCCATGGATGTGTCCTTGACCAGCGTGATCACCTCGTTCGTCACGGGAGGAATGACCCGCTTTACCATCTGCGGGAACACGATCTTCCAGAACGTCTGCGTTTTCGTGAATCCCAGGACCTCCGCGGCTTCGCGCTGTCCGGTCGGAACCGACTGGATGCCGGCCCGGAAAATCTCGCCGAAGTAGGCGGCGTAGTTGATCGAAAAGCCGATCAGCGCGGCGTACAGCCTCCATCCCGTGGAAAGCTTGATGCCAAACACGTAAAAAGGCATGAAAAACACCACAATCAGCTGCAGCATCAGCGGAGTCCCGCGTAAAATGGAAATACACAGCTGCATAAACATCCGGAGCGGTGTAAATTTACTCATTCTCGCAACCGCGAACAGAATTCCCAGCGGCAGGGAAAACAGGAGCGTGAAGAAAAAAATCAGCATCGTTGTCCCGAATCCGCCGATAATCTGCTGTACAATCGACATAAAGTTCGTCATGTGTATGCCTCCCGTGCCGTCTGCGGGAGCGGCGCCGGATCTGTTTTCGTCCCGGCCTTCCGCTCCCGCCTTTTCACACCGCTGACCGCCATTAACCATTAACAGATCCTTTTTCCGGTCAGCGGACAGGATCCGCCGGCTGTCGGATCTGTCTTATCGGGTCTTTATTATTCTTTTCCTTTGATCAGCATATCGGGAAGTTGGGAGTCCGCGTAATGCTGCGCGATTTCCAGGACAGTTCCGTCTGCCGCCATCTCATCAAAGGTCTCCTGCACGAGGTCGCGGAGCTCTGTGTTCCCCTTCGCGAAAGCGATCGCGTACTGCTCCGTGGAAATGGGCTTCTCAAGCAGCCTGAACTTGCCCTCATTTCCGGGGGCATTCAGCTGGAACATCGCCACGCCGATATCGACCGCGACCGCGTCATAGACGCCGGCGTTCATCTGCATGAAAGCGTTGTTGTAATCCGCGATCTGCTCCAGAGTGAGAAAAGTCGCCGCGAGCGCGATATTCTCATCATTGCTCCCGTCCCCGGGGTCATTGGTCAGAGCCGTATACGCCGAAGAGCCTGCCTGCGCGACAACGACCTTGCCCGCGAGGTCCTCCGCTGTCTGGATGTCGGAATCCGCGCCGACAGCAACCACGATGGAATTGTCCACGTACGGATCGCTCCATGTGTAGTCTTCCTCACGCCCGGTATAAGTCATGCCGTTCCAGATGCAGTCGATGGCGCCGGAGTTAAGCTCCATATCCTTCGAATCCCAGTCGATCGGCTGCTTGACCAGTGTCCAGCCCCTGCGTCTGCAGAGCTCTTCCGCCATCTCCAGATCAAAGCCGGTATAGTCCCCGGTCTTCTCATCCTTATAGCCGTAGGGCGGATATTCCGCGTCGAAACCCACGGTAAAGGTGCGGCCCGCTTCCGCGTCAACAGCCGCTGCCTCCGCGCCGGCTTCCACTGCTGTCGACACCGCGTCTGCTGCATCCGCCGCTGCCGCTTCCGCTGCAGAGATACGGGAAGAGGCGTCCGATAAGGCG
>JAUNJS010000125.1:7692-8067 GCA_030533125.1 Eubacteriales bacterium
GCTGCGCCTGCCTCGGCCGCGTCCGCCGCGCCTGCTTCCGCTTCTCCCGCGGCTTCTTCTGCTTTTTCTTCCACCTTTTCAGCCTCTGCCGGGGCGGAAGCGCTCCCGGAGGACGTCGTGCCCGAGCCGCAGGCTGTAAGCATAACCGCTCCCAGAACAATCGCCAATGCTACCGATAATTTCTTTCTCATTCGTTCCTGACCTCCTCTTGTACACATCATCTTACATAATCATTGTATAAGTTATTGTCCTGTGTACTTTTATAATTTAATACGGTGCTGTGTCATTATACTGAATTGATTGTAAAAAAGCAAGCCGCCCCGGAAAAATAGGAGCCGATCAGACCGGCGTGCGTAAGTCAGAAATCAAAGCCTC
>JAUNJS010000474.1 GCA_030533125.1 Eubacteriales bacterium
GAACAAGAAGGAACAAGAAAGAACAACAGGGAACTAAAGAAGAAACTAAAGAAGCACAAAAAGAACAAAGAAAAGCGGCACGGAAAAGAAACAAAAGAAAACAGTTCAGCAGGAGGTGTGTTATGAAAGTTCTGCGAATCGGTGTAATCGGGCTTGGGGATATCTGCCACGCGTATCTGTCAAATCTGCAGCAGTATCCGGACGCGGTGGAGCTGTATGCCTGTGCCTGCCGCACGCCGGAAAAGGCGGAGGCAAAGAAGGCGCAGTACGGGTTCCGGAAGGCTTACGCGACCGGGAGCGAGCTTCTGCAGGATCCGGACGTGGATCTGGTGCTGAACCTCACCACGCCCGCAGCGCATTATTTCTATAATATTGAGGCGCTTCGCGCCGGGAAGCATGTCTACTCGGAAAAGCCGCTCGCCGCGACATTCGCGGAGGGGAAGGAGATCATGGATCTCGCTGCGGAAAAGGGGCTGTATGTCGGCTGCGCGCCGGACACGTTTATGGGCGCACGGGTCCAGACCTTCCGCAGGCTGATGGATGAAGGCGTGACGGGGGACATTGTCGCCGGGACCGCGAACTGCATCTCCCACGGCTGGGAATGGTATCACCCGAACCCGGGATTTTTTTATCAGAAGGGCGCAGGCCCGGTGCTGGACATCGGTCCGTACTATATGACCGCCCTGCTCTCGCTGCTCGGCCCGGTGGACAGTGTCTGCGCGATGGGCGTCCAGCCGCAAAAGGAACGGATGATTCACGCAGGTCCCATGAAGGGGCAGATGCTGCAGGTGGACCCTGAAATCATGACTTCCATCTCCGCTGTCCTGCGGTTCAAAAGCGGCGCGGTTGTCAACTACAACATGATCTGGGACGCGTGGGATTCCGTCATGCCCCGCATGGAGCTCTACGGGACAAAGGCGACAGTGGTGATGGCGGATGAGGACCCGAACGGAGGGCCGAATATCTTCGGCGGGGATACGCTTGTCAAAAATGAAGAAACCTACCGATGGAAGAACATGCCCCGCATCGAAGGCGATGAGGACATCGAATGGGAGATCGCGGAAATAAAACATGATTTTGACGCGACCAGTTTCGTGACCAATAACCGCGGAATCGGACTGATCGACATCGTGCACGCGATTGACGAGGGGCGTCCCTGCCGCGCGAGCGGCGCGATGGCGCTGCACATGCTGGAAGTCAGCGAGGCGATCCTGATTTCCGCAAGGGAAGAGCGCTACGTCAGGGTGTACTCTTCCTTTGAGCGGCCTGCTCCCATGCCGCAGAAACAGTGAAAAAAAGAGGAGTAATTTGATGAAAAGCGGAAACCGAATGATTTATCTGTCTGTCGGCTGTATGATCATGCTGCTGGCGGGAACTGTCTATACATGGACGATCATCTCCAGATCGATCTCCGCGTCCTTCCCTGCCTGGAGCGCGCAGACGCTCTCCATGACCTTCACGTTTTCGATGATGGGGTACGCGCTGGGCGGTCTGGCGAGCGGCATCCTGGTGAAGCGCGTCGGGCCGCGTCCGGTTCTTGCTGCGGCCGCGGTACTGTTTCCGGGCGGGATGGCGGCCGCATCCTTCGCGCAGACTCCCTCCCTGCTCTACCTCGGGTTCGGGATGATGTGCGGGTTCGCGGCCGGTCTCTGCTACAATTCCACGGTCAGCACGGTTTCCGCGTGGTTCCCGGACAGACAGGGGATCGCGTCCGGGACGCTGCTTGCGGCATTCGGGCTCAGCAGCTTTATCGCGGGGAAGCTTTTTGCGGCGTTCGCGCCCGCGGACGGGAGCCGGACCTGGGCTGCCGGGCTGCGCGTTCTGGCCATCCTGCTTCTGGCAGTGCTTCTCCTTGGGGTCCTTGTCATGCGGTTTCCGGAAGCCGGGGAGGCTGCCGCCCTGACCGGGCAGAAGGACACGGCTGCCGATGCTTTGTCAGGACAAAAGGCTTTCTCCGATTCAGGTCTGCCGGAGGCTGGCCGAACTGCCGAAGCCGCTTCCTGCAGTTCCGGAAAAAAGGGAAAAAACAAAAACAGGCGGGAGCCCGCCTGCGATATCCCGACCCGGGAAATGGTGCGCAGGAGTTCTTTCTGGCTGTTTTATATCTGGGCAGCGCTCCTGACCGGCTCCGGGCTCCTGCTCGTTTCCCAGGCGAGCGGGATCGCGGCGGAGGTCGGAAAAACGCTCTCCGGCAATACGATTGCCACGGCGGTGGGGATGATCTCCATCCTCAATGCCGCGGGACGGATCTGCACAGGCAGCTTTTATGACCGGTTCGGTTACAGGAAGACCATGTTTCTGGTGATGGGTTCCTTCGCCGCCTCTGCCGTGATGATGCTCCTCGCGATCCGGACGGGGGCATTTCCCCTGATTGTGACCGGTTTTGTCGCCGGCGGTTTTGCCTACGGCGGGGTTGCTTCCATCAGCCCGCCCCTCATCGCGGATTTTTACGGCAGGACCTGGTACTCCACGAATTTTTCCCTGATCCCGACGAACGCGCTTTTTACCTCCTTTGCCTCTGTCCTTGCAGGGAGGATGTATGACCGGACGCATTCCTTCTTCGGACCGCTGCTCCTGCTTCTGGGGGCGGTCCTGCTCTCCCTGGC
>JAUNJS010000475.1 GCA_030533125.1 Eubacteriales bacterium
TTTTTTCGGCAGGCCGCGATGCCTCAGATGCTGTCCTCGCAGCGGGAAGGCCGCAATGCCTCAGATGCTGTCCTCGTAGCGGTCCGCCTCGCCCCGCTTCATCTTGACGCCGTTGAGGACAATATACCCCTCCTCCAGGTCGGTATGGGGAATATAGCGGGGAGTGTCGAATTCCTCGTGACGGTGCCCGAAACGGCGGCAGGAGATGTCCTGATCCTTCGGAATCCGGTGCCCGTCGGAAGCCAGCGGGCCTCTTCCCGTGCCGGCGCGGCGCGACCTGCCGCTGCCGGCCGGCGCGGACGCAGAGCCTCCCCCGGTTCCCGGGGCGGACCCGCGGGTGCCTGTGCTCCGCTGTCCCGACCCCTTTTTATCACCGCCCAGGACCGTTCTGAAGATAATAAAAAGAATCAGTATCAGATAAATGGCAAAACCGGACATATTCGATCCTCCTGTTCTGTCTGCAGCCGCGGGTTTCCCGGCCGGTGAAGCGTATTCCTTCCGGCACTTGGCCGCGGCCGCGTTTTTTCATTCTCTTTTTAACGCGACCTTTTGTATTCCGTTTTTACACGGCAGCCGGGAAGAGCCGGCCGTCCCTGACGTCCCGGAAAACCCGGGAGCAGGCCCGCAGGACTGCTGAGACCGCAGTGCGTGAAGCCCGGAAGCCCGTAACGTATCATTCGGGAACCGGCCCGCAAAACCGCACAGCCGCAGCCGGGGAGGGAAGACGTTCCCGGAAAACCCGGGAGCCGGTCCGCAGGACCGCACAGCCGCAGTACGGGAAGAGCGGCGTCCCCGGAAGCCCGGAAAAGGATCACACCGATTCACACAGCGCCCGCTCCAGCGCGGCGCGGATAGTGTGTTCGGGCGCGCGCACGGTTCCCTGCACCATCGCGGGCTTTCCGCCTCCGCGGGCGCCGCAGGTTTTGTGCAGGCAGGCGTTCAGGACGCGCGCGTCCTGTTTTCCGCCTTCTCCGGCAGAAACGCCTCCGGTTCCGGCAGAGCGCGCTCCGCCGTTTCCTGTGCCGATGATGTATTTATATCCGCCTTCCGCGGTATCGCTGCCGACAAACACGCCGCAGTAACCGGGGTGGGCGGCGCACAGGGCATTGACGAGATTTCGCTGGGCGAGATTCCCGAGCGCGGGGCGCGGCCGGGTCTTTACGGCACCGCCGGCTGCCCCCTGTCCGCCTTTTGCGGCATCCGGGACATTTCCGGCGCCCGGACCTTTCCCGGCATCTTCCGGCTCCTCTCCGTTTCCGACAAACAGAAATACATTCTGCTGTTCCGCCGGGACAGCGGCCGCGAGCGCCTGCGCGTACATGGCCTCCAGCTGCGCCTCGCGGCGGCGGAGCTGCTCGTTGTCCTCCAGGATCCGGGAGACGCCCGCGGCGATCTCTTCGCGGGGCATGTTGGTGAGATGGGAGACGTCCTCGGCGCCCTTCTGGAGCTGCTGCAGATACGCGAGGGCGCGGCTGCCGCAGAGGATCGTCAGGCGGATCCCGCCTTTTTCCCGGAGCGTGCGGAGGATCTTGATCATGCCGATCTCGCCGGTCCTCCGGACATGGGGCGCGCAGCAGGCGCACAGGTCCACACCGGGAATCTCCACCAGGCGCAGCGGTCCGTCGATCTCTTTTTTGCTGCGGTACGCGAGATCCTCCAGTTCCCGCGGCTCCGGATACCAGGCGCGGATCTCCAGATTGTCCCAGACGACGCGGTTCGCGGCATTTTCAAGCCATTCCAGATCCGCGTCCGAAAGCGGGCCGTTGAAATCCAGCGTGACAGTGTTGTCACTCAGGTGAAAACCGACGTTGTCGTATCCGAAGCGGCCGTGCACCAGCCCGGAGAGGATATGCTCGCCGGAATGGTTCTGCATGTTGGAAAAGCGGCGGGCGAAGTCTATCTGTCCGCGGACGGTCTGCCCGGGAGCAAACGGCAGCCGGGCCTCTTCCGGGGAATTCTCCACAGAAACCGCCGGCAGAGCCCCGGCTGCGGGGTCCGCCGCATCCTGTGCTGTAACAGCCGCGTCTGCGGGGTCCGCCGGATCCTGTGCCTTCCGGCCTGTGTCCGCGGGGATCTGCACGATATGCCGGATCACGCCGCCGTCGAGCTGCACGTCGATCACCGGGTATCCGTCGATCTCCCCTCTGTCCGGCGTCTGTCCGCCTTCCTCCGGGAAAAAGAGGGTGCGGTCGAGGATGATTTCCGCAGTCCTGCGCCGGGAGCCGTTTCCGCCTATCTCCGTACCGGAACCTTTTTTATCCTTTTTTCTCCCGGCCGCGGCGGGATCCTGCACAAAGGAGGCCGCGAGCACTGCCGCCTCGAACTCCGTCGCGCGGGCATCCTGATCGAATAACTTTATCGTGTCTTTCATTTTCTTTTTCAACAGCGATTCGGAATCCGCCGGTGTTTTGAAAAATTACGCCTCCCCGCTCCGGCCGGCCTTGTTCGCGCCCATGCGCAGATAGGCGTTGATGAAGCGGTCGATGTCGCCGTCGAGGACGGCGCCGGTATTGGAGGTCTCCTCCTGGGTGCGGGTATCCTTGACGAGGGTGTAGGGCTGCAGGACATAGGAGCGGATCTGGCTGCCCCAGGCGATGTCCT
>JAUNJS010000476.1:0-331 GCA_030533125.1 Eubacteriales bacterium
CTGAGGATTATCGATCAAAAACAGACTTTTCCCCGGAACAGGTATTGTCCGACTGCACACTCTGTCCCCGGAACTGCCATGTAAACCGGCTGCGAGGCGAGCGGGGATTCTGCGGGGAAACCGGCACGCTGCGCGCCGCGCTGGCCGCTCTTTATTACAACGAGGAGCCCGTTATTTCCGGCAGACGCGGGAGCGGCACGGTGTTCTTCACCGGCTGCAACCTGGGCTGTGTCTATTGCCAGAACCGTCAGATCTCGCGGCCCGCTGTTTCGGAACCGTCTGTTCCGGGGCGGAAAGGCGCGGACGGTGCCGGAATCCCGTCAGCCGGAAG
>JAUNJS010000476.1:341-2598 GCA_030533125.1 Eubacteriales bacterium
CTGCGGATCATGCGCTGCCTGCAGCGGAACGCGTGCCTCTTTCCCCGGAACGGCTCGCGGAGATTTTTTTTGAACTGGAAGCGCAGGGCGCGCACAACATCAACCTGGTGACGCCCGAACATTTTGTGCCGCTCCTGATTCCCGCGCTTCGCGAGGCAAAAATGAACGGGCTGTCCATTCCCGTTGTCTATAACACCGGAAGCTACGAAAAAGTTGAGGCAGTGCGCGCGCTGGAGGGGCTGGTTGATATATGGCTCCCGGATCTCAAATATATGTCGCCTGCACTCGCCGCAAGCCACACGGGCGCTCCGGATTATTTCCGGCACGCTTCCGCCGCGATTGCGGAAATGGTCCGCCAATGCCCGGAGCCCGTCTTTTCGGACGGCTCGCACGCCATCGACTGCGCGGACGACGCGGATGATCCCCTGATGACGCGCGGCGTCCTGGTGCGACATCTCGCCCTCCCCGGCTGCGCGGAGGATTCGCGCGCCATCCTTCGCTATCTGCGCGAAACTTACGGAAACCGCATCTTCATAAGCCTCCTGAACCAGTACACGCCCATGCCAAAGGCGCCGGGCAGCCTGGCCCGACGCCTCTCTGAATCCGAATATGATGCCCTGGTTTCCTACGCCATCGAAATCGGGATTGAAAACGGTTTTGTCCAGGAGAGCGGCACCGTCTCCAGCTCCTACATTCCGGTTTTCGACGGCACCGGCATTTAAGGAACTTTCCGAAAATGACTCCGGTGCTTAAACATTATTCCAGCTGTACGGCAGCCGGACCGTATTGACGGTTCAGCTGCTGATGATATACGACGTTATGATACACATCCAGATCTCTGTTGATCGCGGATTCAGGTATGTCCAGCTGCTAATGATACACGGCGGTATGTTTCCGGATGATACAGGTACGTTGGCCGGACCGTCTTGACGGTCCGGCCAGCCCCTGATTCATTCGCAAAACGGCAGAATTTCGCAGGTGTTTTCCCGCCTTATGCGGGTCGGGAAAGATCATGGAATTTCGCGGAGATTATTCCTCTGTCCTGCCGGCAGCAGGATCCTCCTTCTGCGCGGGATTCCCGTTCGTATTCTTCTCCGCCTCGGGCTTTCTTCGGCGGGCAAATACTCCGCCCCGGCGTTCCTGCCGCTCCGCGGCCTGCCCCGCGGCAGCCCCGGCCGCCATAAGCTGTTCCATTCTGCGGCGGCGTCTGCGGCGGAGCAGGCGGACAGCCAGCGCGATCACAATGCCCAGCATGATCAGGAAGGGGAAAGTCTCCACGATAAAGAGGATCAGTTCCTCCCAGAAGGTTACGAAACCGTCGATCGCTCTGCCGAACGCGCGCTGCAGCCGCTCGCCATAGGTGACTTCCACCACTTTCTCCGAATACTCAAAGACCTCCTGCAGGCTGATGTATACGGTGGAAAATCCCACATCGCGGTCCATGGCGGAGAGCTGGGTCTTTTCGTCATTCAGCTCCCTCTCCACCTGCGTGAGCCGCTGCTCCACGGCGATCATGTCCTCGACAGTCTCCGCCTTTTCCATCATCTCCAGCAGGCGCTTCTGTTCGATCTCCAGGGCTTTTTTGGACGCGTCGTGCGTCGCGTACTGCACACTGATGTTCCTGGCATTGACAGAGGTATTCGTGACCTGCCCGTCGTTTTCCAGGTCCTTCATGAACGCTTCGAAATTTTCCGCGGGAATCCGCGCCGTGATGTTCAGGTTCCGTTTCGTCCGGCTTTTCTCCGCCCTGTTGCTGTAGTACCAGTACGGGTCTTCGTTGTAAGTATCTTCCGCCTCAATAAAACCGCCGTAACTGTTGATTTTTGCGTGGATGCCTGCGGAAGACTCCTCATATTTCAGTGTCTGCAGGGAAATATTGCCGGTGTAGACAATTTTCCGGTTGGAGGACTTGAGGTCCGCCTGCCCGGTGCTTCCTGCGGCGGCGTCTTCCGTTCCCGCTCCCTTTTCCAGGGACGCGCTTCCCCCGCCGTCTGCCCCGGCAGGTTCTGTCGCGGCTGCCTCCGAAACGTAATAATCCTCCTCCGCCTCTACGGCTTCCTCCCATTCGTCATCGCTGTCATAAGCCGCAGCCGGTTCATAGGAGGCGCTGCCGGCTGTGTCCGCGGAGGACATCTCATATTCCCTGCCCGCGCTGCTGTTCTTTGCCGTTCCGCCGCAGGCGGTCAGCAGGAATGCCACCGCAAGGGCACAGACAGCCGCCTTTTTCCATTTCCTCCCGTTTCTTTTCTTTTCCATA
>JAUNJS010000126.1:0-5795 GCA_030533125.1 Eubacteriales bacterium
AGCGCCTTGAGATCCTTGATTTTCTCCCGGATCCGGATGCCTTCATCGGTATCGCCGACCATGACGCGGCGGTCTTCGACCTCCACCACCTCCGTGTCGGAGTGAATGTCGATGTTCTCTTCAATGGCCTTTTCCAGACTCACGAAAGGCTGGTGCGTCTTGAGCTTGAGCCCGTGGGAGTTGAAGATCAGGGTGTAGCCGGCGATGCCGGTGGTCTTCTGGTAAGCCCTGCAGAAACCGCCGTCGATCACGTACAGGCATCCTTCCGCGCGGACGGGCTTTTCACCCTTTTTCAGATTGACCGGGGTGTGGCCGTTAATGATGTGGCTGCGGTCGGAATAGAGGCCGAACTCGTGCAGGATCATCTTCGCCGTGCGCTTCTCCGGGTTGTACTTGTAGTAAGTGTTCCGGGGCTCCTTCCAGGTCGATTCGTCGACGATGTAGGTGCGCTCGAAGGTCTTGATGACTTTGCCGAAGGTCGGGGAATTGTAGCCGCACCACATGTACCACAGAAAGTCAACACTGTCGGGATCGCCTGTGCTCCACGCGCTGCGCGCCACTTCGTCCACCTTGTCGAGGAGGGCTTTGCCGTGCACGGGTTCATCCCAGAACTTCACCTGCGCGAAATTGCCGTCCTCATCCAGCGGAATGCAGCCGTGGAAGAGCAGGTTTTCGTTGATGCACAGATACATGGATCCGCGGGAGAACAGAAAATCCATGTGGTGGCGCAGGCGCACGGAGTTCATAAACGCGTGGCGCAGCTCCTCCATGACCTGTTCCTCCTCGGGGGTCAGGCGCAGGGGATCCGCCGGATCGACCGTCGGAAAATCATGTGTTTTCAGGGGATAGGTCACGCCCTCGATCTCCACCGTGTAGTTTTCCCAGTCGATTTTTTCAAAGAGGCAGCGGTCATCCATCTCGTACTCCGGGTGGCGGTGTACCAGCTGTCCCTCCGACTTGAACATCAGCACGGAGATCGCTTTCTTCAGGGGATCCATCCCGTCGTCCTCGAGATAGGTCTTCTCCGCGAACAGGACGAGGGAGCGCATGCTGATGCCGTAGCCGTTCTCGAGCACCTCGTAGTTCCCGTACTTGACGTTGTTGTTGATGCAGTTCATGATGCTGCAGGGGTTGCCCGCCGCGGCGCCCATCCACAGGGCATCGTGGTTGCCCCACTGGATGTCGAGCTCGTTCTTGTACTCCCGGAGCAGGTCCATGATCTTGTCCGCGTGTTCGCCGCGGTCAAAGATGTCGCCCAGTAGATGCAGGCGGTCAACGGTCAGGCGCTTCGCCAGGTCACAGAGCGCGATGATGAAGTCGTCCGCGCTCTCGGTATCCAGGATCGAGTCATAGATTTTGGAGTGGTAGAGCGTGCGGTTGTCGTCCTCGTCCTTCTGCGCGTGCAGGAGCTCGTCGATCACAAACGCAAACTCCTTCTGCATGGCGCTCCTGACTTTCGTCCGGGTGTACTTGGAGGACAGATACTTTGTCAGTTCGATGAGACGCTCCAGCGTCTGCTTGTACTGCTCGCGGTAAATCCTCCCCTTCGAATGCATGCGCGCCAGCTCTTCCTGCGGATAATAGATCAGGGTGCACAGCTCGGCCTGCTCGGCCGCCGTCATTGTATCGCCGAAGACGAGCTTCACCTTTTCCCGGATCACGCCGGAGCAGTTGTTCATGATGTGCTTGAACGCCTCATATTCTCCGTGCGGGTCGCTCATGAAATGCTCCGTCCCCTTGGGCAGATTCAGGGTCGCCTGCAGATTGATGATCTCCGCGAAGGCGGCTCTCCGGTTGGGGTAATCCTGCGCCAGCAGTTCCAGTACCTTTCTGTAATCCGATGTTGTTTTCATGCTTTTCCTCCATTGAAACCGACGAAAAAAACGCGGTCAGGCCGCGAGCGCTTTATTGAGGAACTGCCGTAAAAAAACGCATGCCGGGGCCGGATTACAACCACGGGCATCGACGCGGCTTTCCGCGCGGCGCTCTTCAAAATGCAGACTGAATGACCGTTTTTTTCTTTTGGATCCAATACCGCGCGGCTGCGCGGGAAACGGGGAAAAACCCGTGAAATGCGGCTTTTCCGATGTGGTCAGCGATATAATGCATATGTAGAACAGAAAAAGGCAGCAGCCCCCTCGCCGCCGGGGTGTTTCATTGGATTCTATTTTACAAAATTTCGTATGCCTTTTCAATTCCCGCATAACAGGAATGCATCCTCGCATTTCAGTTGTTTCCACAGACAATACAATAATGCAGGCTGGAAAAATGCCTTGCGCCCGCAATTTCCTGTGGTAAACTGATTTAGGAACCGCCGGGACAGCAAACGAACCCCGCGGTCCTGTCCACGAGTATACGCCGGTTTCATGAAAGGAACATCATGCGCATCATCAGCAAGCCCGTCGATCCGGATCTTACATTTTCCCTCCCCGATGTCCCCGCAGAGGCGAAGGACGTCCTGTTTCTGGATATCGAGACCACCGGCATAAGCCGGGAAAAGAGCGCTGTCTACCTGATCGGGTGCGTCTGCATGCAGCCGGAGGGCTGGCAGCTGACGCAGTGGTTCGACGACACGGGGATGGATGAGAAGATGCTCCTCTCCTCTTTCCTGGTCTTCTGCGGAAAGTTCCGGTATGTCATCAACTACAACGGCAACCGCTTCGACCTGCCGTTCCTGCGCGCGCGCATGGAAGCGCACGGACTTCTGCGCGAAGGGTCCGCCGCCGCCTTTTTGTCCATGGAATCCGTCGACCTCTACGGCTACATCGCACCCTTCCGTCACCTGCTGGGGCTGCCGGACTATAAACAGCAGACCGTGGAAGCATACCTGCAGACCGGACGGACGGAGGAAGAGGACGCGAAGGCGCTGATCGACACATATAAAAAATACCTGTATCTTCCCTCCCTCGGGCTCCTTGACCGGCTGACGGCGCACAACGCGGCCAATGTGGAGGGAATCCTGAAGCTTCTCCCGCTCTCCGCCTTCGCGCGGCTCGAAAAGATGCAGGTCACCGTCACCCGCGCCCAGGCCAACTACTACACGGACCACGAGGGAAAACCGGCGGAGGAACTTCTCGTGCGCTTTAAGATGGACTTCTCCCTCCCGGCCAGGGTCTACGCCGGGGCAGACCACTGCTATCTGAAAATCGACGGCGACAGCGGCGTCCTCAAGATCCCGCTCTACAGCGAGGAGATGAAATATTTTTACGCCAATTATAAAGATTATTATTACCTGCCCGCGGAGGACATGGCGATCCATAAATACATCGCCTCCTTCGTGGACCCCGGCCGGCGGATCCAGGCGCGCCCGGAGACCTGCTATACCCGCAAGACGGCATCCTATCTGCCGCAGTGGGACCTCTACCGCACCCCGTTTTTCAAGCGCGGCTTCGAGGACAGGGAATTCTTTTTCGAGTTCTCCGAGGACATAAAAAAAGACCGCGCGGCCCTTTCGGACTACGCGGCGTACGTTCTCAGGCATATCATTTTCAGAAAGCCCTGAGAACCGGGGAGAATGGCGGAAGATCCGCGCCCCGCGCGGACACCCGCAAAATGGTTTTCAGGCATGGGAATCCGGTTCCGGAAGATCCGCGCCCTGCGCGGACACCCGGCTGCCGCGGGTATCTGCAGGATTCCCGGAAAACGCCCCGTTACCGGAATGAAGAAACCGGATCAGTCCCGGGGGCATTTTCAGGCTCCGGATTTTTTTGAAATTTGACATTCAACTTTCTGTATTGTACAATAAAAGCAGATTGTAGCGCAATCTGTCAGACCGTTTCCGGGCAAACTGACACCGGAAATGTTGCTTCTTTCAGCTGCAGGTCTGAAAAACAATCGGGAGTACGCTCTTCAGACACATTCATTTACGCGTTTTCCAAAGGGGAGCGGCATCCGGTTGATGTCCGCAGCCGCGGTTTTTTCAAAAGGAGGTAACGCTATGGGAAACCTTATCATCACAATCAGCAGAGAGTACGGCTCAGGCGGGCGCGAGGTCGGCAAAAAGCTGGCGGAACGCCTGGGGATCGATTTCTATGACAAGGAAATTATCACGATGATGGCAAAGGAAAGCGGACTGAGCGAGGAGACAATCAGAAACTGGGCTGAAAAAGAGGTGTCCGGATTTTTCTACGGAATCAACGCCGCACGGGGCATCATCCCGATCCCGGACCGGATCTTCAGCGCCAGAAGAACCGTTCTCCGTGAGATTGCCGAAAAGGGAAGCTGTGTGATCGTCGGCAGCTGCGGAGACTACATTCTCAAAGACTGCGACAACATCCACAAATTCTTCATCTATGCGCCGAAGGAGCTGCGGGAGCAGCGCGTGAAAGAAGTGTACGGCGAGGATACCGCCAATCATCCGAACCTGATCCGGCGCAAGGATGAGGAGCGCCGGGACTACTACAACCACTTTACAAACTATAAGTTCGGTGATTATAAAAACTATGACGCCTGCTTCAACTCCGCGATCGGAATCGACAAGGTCGTCGACATCATCGAGCAGATAGTAAAATAGCGCCGTCAGCCGTCAGGCGAAAGAGTTCCTTACGGGGGCTCTGCGGCAGAGCCCTGCTAATATAAGAGCCCTGCGGGATCAACAGCCCGCAGGGCTTTTTTGTCGGCGGCAGATCCGCAGGACGCGCGCACAGGAAGAGCCGCGAAAGCACCCGGAGGCGCGGCAGCCGGTCGGAGCCATGCGCATCCCGCAAGACGCGCGCACAGAAAGAATCGCAAAAGCACCCGCGTCCCGCCGGCGCGGATCATTGTCAGTACCGGTACTCCCTGCGGATTCTTTCATGCAGGATTCCGTAAGCCCTGTACCGCGTCAGAAGGAATATATTCAGAATCCTGCTGGTGCGCCTGAGTTCTCTGTAAATCAGGGGCTGTTCCCGCCGGATGTAATGCAGGAAATTGATCAGCTCCTGCTTGTGGAGGTTCGACCTTGAGATCACGAAGTAGACCTTGATCTGCAGGAAGGTGCGCAGGACAAAGTAGTTGAAGATATACCTGTCCTTCGGAGTCTTTTTTTCACCGACGTCCGGATAGACGTCGTAGAGCCGTTTGAGGACGATCGTCTGGTCGTGATAATGCTTCTCCAGCCCCTCCGGGCTTACGCTCTGTTCGCCGCGCCCGATGCGGTAGCAGTAGACGACCTGCGGGAAGATCCTGACCGTGTCCACCCAGGGCAGCGGCAGCAGGTCATATTCCTGATCCGTATAAAAACAATGCTCCGTCAGGCGGATGTCGTTGTCCTGTAATATCTTCGTGCGGTAGGTTATGGCGTGCATGGTGAACCACTCGTGCTCCCCGAGCGCGTCAAAGCGCACGACCTTTTCCAAGATGTCCTGCGCTTCGTCGCGCAGCTCCTCATGGCCGTCCTCCTCAAAGACGCGCTTGAACTGCGCGATGACCATGTCCTCCTCCGCCTCCGAGAGATCCTCGATAAAACGGGCAAGGCCCTCGCGGTCGAACCAGTCATCCCCGTCCAGCAGGCGGAAATACCGCCCGGTCGCCGCGCGGATGGAGGCGTTCACCGTAGATCCGTAGCCGCCGTTTTTCTTGTCGATCACACGGAAGGTCCCCGGATACTTTTCCTCGTATTCACGGGCGATCTGCAGGGTGGAGTCCGTCGATCCGTCGTTGACGACGATGACCTCCAGCCGCTCCATGATCTCCGGGACGCAGCAGGAATCCAGCGCCTTGCGGATATATTTTTCAACGTTATAGGAAGCGATCGAGACGCTCAGTATTTTTTCCATACATCAAAACCTTGTGTGAGATCATTTCCGGCCGATCCG
>JAUNJS010000126.1:5805-8003 GCA_030533125.1 Eubacteriales bacterium
CTCTTAGCTGCCGCGTCTCCACCGTGGCCGGTCATTCCTTGCGGCGGCGCGTCCACAGCTGCCGGTCATTCTTAGCTGCCGCGGCAAGGCACTGTAAAGGCAGCAAAAAAAGCTCCCTGCCGCCGGAGTTTCCTGAAAATGCGGCGGATTTTCATCCAAGCTGCTCGTTCTCTCTGGCATCGGCCACGGCGCGGAACATGAAAAAGTCCTCGGGGGTCGTAATCTTCACATTGTCCGCCCCGCAGTTCACGATCGACAGGTGGCGGTTGTACTGCCGCATCAGCGTGCACGTGTCGATGGCATCTGTCACACCCTCGCGGATCGCCTGCTCCTGGACGGAGAGGACATCCGCCAGCATGTAGCCCTGCGGCGCTTTGGCAACCCTGGAGTTTTTGCGGTTGACGATTTCCCGTACCTCTTCTCCGTCCCCGACGAGCACCACCGTCTCGCTCACGGGGCCGCAGCTGATACTGGAGCCGTTCTCCTCGACGCAGCGGAGATTTCTCGTGACCAGGTCCGCGTCAATCAGCGGGCGGACCCCGTCGTGGATCAGGACGATGTGCCCATCCCGCCCGTACAGACGCGCCGCCTCCGCGAGTCCGTTATAGATGGACATCTGCCCGGTCGAGCCGCCGGGAACGATCGAGGCAATCTTCTCCAGCCGGTATGTGTATTTGAGTTCCTCCATATACGGAATCCAGTCTTTGATGCAGACAACGATGACCGCGTCGATCTCCGGGTGGCTGTTGAAAATCTCAATTGTATGTACAATGATCGGTTTTCCGTGTACAAAGAGAAACTGCTTGGGCCTGTCCTTGGCGTTCATCCGCTTGCCGGACCCCCCTGCGAAAATCACTGCAAGATTCATTTTGTAGCTCCCTGTCCAGGTACTCTGTGTGCCCCCCGCGATTCGCGGGCGCCTTCCTGCTGTAGTCCCTGTAGTCCTGTTTTACCGCCGCATCGCTGCCATCATACGGCGGAACGCGTCCGCAAGACCGCGGGACGGCTCCCACCCCAGCGCGCGCAGCTTCGCTGTGTCCAGGTTCATATGGAGGGTCGGCGCGTATCCGAGTTTCGCGGGATCCTCCGCCGCCTCGACCCGGACGCCGATCTTTCCGCCGGCGCATTCCGACGCGACGAGCTCCGCCATCCGGCGGATGCTGCAGTAGGTCGCTTCATTGGCAGCATTATAGGCCTCCCCGTCGTTCCCGCGCAGCATCACCGTAAGGATCGCCGCGGCGGCATCCGCCGTATACAGATAGGAGCGGCAGGTCAGCCCCGCTGTCTTCAGGACGATATCCCGTCCTTCCATCGCGCAGCGCGCGAACTCGGCGAAGACACGGCCGTCCTCATAGCGTACGCCGGGTCCAAAGGTCTGGGTCAGACGCAGGACGCGCACAGGAAGCCCGTACTCCTTCTGCCAGGACGCGCACAGGATCTCGCACAGCCTCTTGGATTCCGGATAACAGCTCCGGGGCTGCATCGTGTCGAGGTTTGTCCCGTGCGTTTCATCGATCTTTTCATCATCCTGCGGAGTTCCGTAGATTTCCATCGTGGAGAGATACACAAAACACTTCACCCGGTTGTTCGACGCGAACGCAAGCGCCCGCCTTGTGCCGTCGATCGCCGTAAAGATCGTCTCCACCGGCTCCTCTACAAACGCCCTGCTGGAAGTCCGGCTCGCCGCGTGGATCACGTAATCGACCTGCCTCGGAAGCTTCCCGGTCGGCATGGCAGTGATCTCCGCCTTCATAAGCTCCAGATTCCCGCGGTCAACGCTCCCGAATGCGCGGCGCGCCTTCTCTTCGTTCCGCACACAGGCAATGACATGGACGCGTCCCGCCGGATCCTGCCCGCCGGCGCGCAGCAGCGCGGAGACGAGCGTCTGCCCGATCAGTCCGGTCGCCCCTGTGACGAGAACCGTTTTTCCGTACAGCTCCCGCATCAGCGGCAGCCCGCACAGCTGCTGCATATCTTCTTCAAAGATGGCATTCTTCTGTAAATCCAAGCTTTTCTCCCGGGGCCCTGCGCCCCTCACCCGGCCTGCGTCGCGCCGCGGATTCATACCCGCGCGTGCCGCCGCGGCGTCTTCGCTTCGCACGCCCGGCACCCGAGCCGCCCCGCGTGCCTGCTGTTTTTGTGCCTGCTGTGTCCTGTTTCGCAGCGCGTACCGCTTGTTTCCATGCCTGCGGTGTCCT
>JAUNJS010000477.1 GCA_030533125.1 Eubacteriales bacterium
ATCCTCGAAGTCGCTTCACAGGCGACCAAGGTGTCCCTCTTTTCTGGTATTCTGTTCTCATAGAGAAAAAACAACTATGCAGGCCGGAAGAAGGAATCTATGCACGTCCCGGCCGGAAAGAAGAAGGAGGTACCGGAATGTTAGGAGCTATTTTCGGAGATATCGTCGGATCCGTCTATGAATTCAACAACACACATGATTATAATTTCCAGCTTCTGCGCCGAAGCTCGGAGCCGACAGATGATTCCTATATGACACTGGCAGTGGCAAAAGCCCTGATGGAGACGTACGGGCAGGATGACGATACGATCCGTGCTGCCGTTGTAAAAAACATGCGGGAAATCGGACACCGCTACCCGCACGCCGGCTATGGCGGCATGTTTTACCGCTGGCTGAGAAAGAAAAACCCGCAGCCATACAACAGCTTCGGAAACGGGAGCGCCATGCGCGTATCTCCCGCCGGCTGGCTTTACAGGACGCTGGAGGAGACCCTGCACGCGGCTAAGCTGACTGCGGAAGTGACCCACAACCACCCGGAAGGAATCAAGGGCGCGCAGGCCATCGCCGCAGCGATCTTCCTCGCGCGCGCCGGCGCAGAGAAAGAAGACATCATCAACTACATCGCAAACACCTTTGACTACAATCTGTTCCGCAGCCTCGACCAGATTCGCCGGAACTACTATTTCTATGAAACCTGCCAGAAGTCCGTCCCGGAAGCGATCATCGCCTTCTTCGAGAGCGAGGACTATGAAGACGCGATCCGCAAGGCCGTCTCCCTGGGCGGTGACAGCGACACCATCGCCTGCATGACAGGCGCCATCGCGGAGGCCTATTACCGGATGCCCTCCGCCTTCAAGGAGGAGGCGCTGAACCGGCTTGCCCCCGCCATGCAAAAGATCGTCCATGACTTCAGGAACTTCTACCGCATGCATTCCGGAAAGCCTCTGGACGGCTGGCAGGAAGCCGTCCGGATCCACCATGCGGACGAGCCCTTCCTGAAGCACAACGCATGGCTCGAAGAGAAGATTGACGAATTCTATGCCGCCGGTGAAGCGGCTGAAACCGCCCGGCTCGGACAGACCGCGGAAGGCGGCACGGACACAGCCGGTGCAGATGTGCAGTATGCGGAACACAGCACGGAAACAAACGGTGCAAATGCGCGGTACGCGGAACACAGCATGGAAACAGACAGTGCAGATGCGCAGACGGTAGAAGGCGGCACGGACACTGCCGGTACACAAACAAATCGCAGACCCTCCGTCGCAGAACCGGATCCGGTTCCGGTCTTGCAGGCAATCCTTCTCTGCATGCAGGACGAAGGCCATGTACTGGTTCCCGTGGAACTGCCGGACGAGGCGCTGAAGGTTTTTGATCCGGAAAAGATCAAAAAAGGCGATGAGGTGACCTCGGACGAAGATCTGCATTTCAAGCTCATCCACCTCACTGACGACGATGGAAATATCGCCATGCCGGTCTTCACGAGCAGTGAAAAGATGGAGGAGGCAGGCGCAGACGGGTGCTCTGTATTCTCGATGTTCCTCGATGAGTACATAAAACAGGTCCTGGAAATGGAGAATGTCGAGGGCATCGTGATCAACCCCGGACCCCGCCACTTTATTCTCAGAAAAGATGTCCTTCGTGTCCTCGCAGCGCAGTCTGAGAGCGAGAAAATACGCGTCTGGACCCCGAGCAGCGATGCGCACCCCGTCATCCCCGCAGACATTCCGGAAGGCTTCCTGGAACTCCTCTGCGAATTCGCGAAAAACAACCTCCCGGAAGTCGCCAACATCTGGTTCATGGGGCTGGAGGACAGGGGAGAGGAAAGCTGGTGCTTTGCAATCCAGGCTGATAACAAGGATGAAGAAGGCATGCGGAAAATCTATGAACAGATCCAGACCTTCCTTTTCCTCCTGGAGACCAAAAAGCCCGTCGACTATATGTGCGTTTCCGGCCGGCCATGGGACGAAGCGATTCTTGTGTTTTCGGCCGGCAGGCCGCAATAAAACACGGCCTATGCCGCCCCCGCCTGTTGAAAGAACGCACCGCTTCTTTATTACGTTTATATATTAATATATATTCGTTTGTTGCTGACCGCGTGCACGGACTTTGTTTTTGGGAGAATAGTCTCATCAAAAGCGTCAAAGCTTAGATAATCAATCAATTTTGCGTTGAGTTTTTAATACAAGAAAAACGTCAAAGCGTCAAAGGGGCATAAAAGCATCCTCAAATGCACCACAAGCTCCAAAAGCATTAAGGAAAAGGCATCAAGGAAACCATCAAAACGCAGTCATAAAACTGTGTCTCGTTGCATCAAAAGTATCAACAGGCTTATTTTTCAGCACCCGATCAGCATCTCGTTGCTGCTTCTCTATTTTGTCATTTCTGTCGTTCAGGGGAATGTCGAGCTGTTCCTCGCAGGTGTTCTTGCGGCAGCCGGCGCAAACGGGCTTGAATTCATGTTTCATGTCACGGGGGCGATCGGGATGCGGCCCGGCCGCGGCGGCTGTCCGGCTCCTGTTCCCAAATGCTCGAAAAGATGAGATAATGAGAGTAAGCCGCAGGGTACGGGTTGAAGGGATGCCACACC
>JAUNJS010000127.1 GCA_030533125.1 Eubacteriales bacterium
CCACGAAGGATTCCGCCGTGAAGGATTCCGCAGCGGCAGAGACAGCCGCGAAGGAGTCCACTGTGCAGGATTCCGCCGCCCCTCAGAGCGGCAAAGAAGGCGAAGTCTTCAAGGTCACCGTGACAAAAGATAACCTGCGCGATTTCCTCGACATGCACCCGGTCTACCACAAACAGGTGAAAGAGAGCGCGAATCCGGGGATCGTCACAGGGCTGGCCTGGACTGCTGCCGGCGGTGAGATCCTGTATATCGAGACACTGCTGACAAAGGGAAAGGGAGAAATCGTGATCACCGGTCAGCTGGGGGATGTCATGAAAGAATCCGCCCGGATCGCGGTCACCCTGGTCAAGTCCCTCTTCCCGGAAGAGACACAGGCGTTCGAGGAACACGACCTGCACATCCACGTGCCGGACGGCGCCACGCCCAAGGACGGCCCTTCCGCAGGGATCACGCTCACGACGGCGCTCTCCTCTCTCGTGACAGGCATTCCCGTGCCGCCCAACATCGGCATGACCGGAGAGATCTCCCTCCAGGGAGGTGTGAATCCGATCGGAGGCCTTCCGGAAAAACTCCTGGCCGCGCAGCGCGCCGGTGTCCGCCGCGTCTTCATCCCGGAGGACAACGTCGATGATCTCCGGGACGTTCCCGAGGAAGTCCGTGAGAATCTCGAGATCACGCCTGTCAGTGAAGCCGTGGATGTCCTGCGGGCGCTCGGCATTCTTCAAGTTCAATGATTTGGTGTCACAGACTACGTATATATAAAACAGGGTAGAATATAATCATGTAAAACGGGCTGCCGCACGAAATGATTTCGTGTGACAGCCCGTTTTCAGTCCTTGTTCCGACCGACTTTCCTTTACTCTCTTACATCTGATACATCGTTTTTACATAGGGCTTCAACAGGAAGTAGAACCTGCGGCCCTTCTCTTTGTTATATTTTTTCTGGAGCGCGTAGCGGAGGGAGTTGAGATTGTTCATCTTTTCCCTCACACTCAAAAGAAAATCGGGTAAATCTTCCGGATATTCTTCGTTGTAGTCACTGCGGGCGAAGATAATCTCGCAGTACCACGCGTATTTCTGCCTGAGATCAGGCTTCAGTGTCTGGAACTGTCTGGAATTCTTCCGGATGGAAAGGTAGATGTCCTTTCCTGCCTCCCCGTAGAAGGTGGAGAGCTGGTTGTGCAGCTCCGCGAGATTGTCCGCGCCGATACACGCGGTGATTTTCGCGATCTCCTCTTCCGGAGGAAAATCCGCTCCGTCGCGGGCGTCCCCGTTAGATGCCGCGGTTTCGGATCCGGCCTCCCCGGCGGGCTGCTGCGCGGCTTCTTTGCCGGATGCAGCTGCTGCGGGGAGTTCTTCCTCGGCGGGCTGCTCCTGCTTTTTGGACCCCGAGCGGGACCTGCGGGATCTCGACCTGCGGGATTTGGAACGGTGCGAAGCCTCGGCGGGCTGCTCCTCCTCTTCCGCGCCGGCATTCTCCGATGCGGACAGGCTTTTTTCTTCCGCAGAAGTGGAAATGTCGTTCCGCGAAACAGACTGCGCGTCACTGCCGGCCCCGTCCTGAGACGCCGTCATACCGACCTCCGCCTCGTCTCCGGTTTTTCCGGCTGCCGCGTCTTCACCGTCCGCTTCCGTTCTCCGCGCGTCCGCCTCTTCCGTCTCCGCTGTTTCGGAATCCTGCAGCGGAATCCGGTTCGCGGGATCCCTTTGATCGGCTCCGCGGCGCTCTGTGAAAGCCGCTGCCGGCTCCTTTGCGGAATCCGTCCGGGAAATCGTTTCCTGCCGCGCCGCCGGTTCCTCTCCGGAAAACCCGGCGGACTCCGCCGCGCTTTCCTCTGCAGAGAGTCCTGCGTACTCCGCCTCGCTTTCCTCTTCGAAATAAGCAGCGGCTTCCGCGGTCTGCTCCTCTCCGGACCCTGCGGCAGGCTCCGCCGCGGGATCCGTTCCGGACATTCCCTCCTGATCCGGCTCCGCGAACGGCGCCTCTTCCGTCACCGCGGGAACACTGTCGTATTCCTCACCGGGTTCCTCGAAAAATTCTCCTTCGAAACCTTCTTCGAAGTCCTCCTGTTCCGTTCGGGACTCTCCCTCAAGGTCGCCTGAAGCGTCCGCTTCGTCATACTCCTCAGAGTACTCTTCCGTCTCCGATTCGTCCGTATCCTCCGGAAAAAAGGAATACATAGACAAAGCATCCTGCTCTTCTTCCCCGGGGAGGAATGCATCCTCTTCCGCTTCCGGATAATCCTCGAAACCGGCTTCGTCGCCGGCAAAGGATTCCTCCGGTTCCGGGCACGCAGCCGATTCCGCGTCCCTGAGATTGGGACGGGAAGACCGTACTTCCTGCTCCTGCACTGTTTTGTCTGCCGCGGCGGCGGGACGTGCCTCCTGCTCTTCCGCGGCGTCCACAGCGGGAACCCGCTCTTCCTCCGCATGCGCTCTGTGGTCCGGGGCAAGATCCTCCCGGGCCCTTCGCTCAAGATTTCTGCATTCTTTTCCCGTAATCCGTTTGACCGATTTTTTCCTGCGTCTCCAGTATTTGACGGCGGCGTCGAATCCGGTGTCATTTGTGACAATCACAAACCTGCCGTCCTCGTCTTTGCTGATGCGGTATCCCAGCTCGGAAACGAGCTGAAAATCCAGCGCATTCGTACCTTCGTAACACTTGATGAAGGTCACTGTCCTGTCAGATTCCTTGAGCTTGATCAGACTCTCATAGCTCATATGCGGGCTGTTTCTCGTATAAAAAACAACCAGGTGCGTTTCCTCTGCGGGCAGGTCCAGCAGGGGGATCCAGAAATCCCCCACATTTTCGCTGTCAATTAAGTATTGTACTGTCATACACATTCCCTGATCAGCCGGAACGTGATGATTATAGCATGGACCGTCCGAAAAATGCAACGAAAAAAACCGCTCTGTCCCCGGTCCGCGAGGGACCGGAAACAGGCGGTCGACTATGCAGTCAGGATCAGAAATCAGGTACACATGTGCACGTCCATCTGCGGGAACGGGATTTCAATGCCTTCCTCGTCAAAACGAAGCTTGATGGCCTCCGTGAGTTCCCATTTCGCCGCGAGATAATCCGCAGACGATACGTAACAGAACAATCCGAGATTCACAGAACTGTCCCCGAGACTGTCCACGAAAACAGAAACCGGCCGGTCCTTCAGGACGTACTGGCAGCCCTCGCTGATTTCCCGGAGAATCTCCTTCGCGCGCCGGAGATCGGAGCTGTAGCCGATTCCCGTGATAAGATCCACACGCCGCTGCGGGTTCTCTCCGCAGTTTGTGACCGCGCAGTTGGAGATCTCACTGTTGGGAATCGTGAGCACGCAGTTGTCCTTCGTCGTCAGGATCGTATAGACGAGCCCGATCGAAGTGACCGTTCCCTCGCCGTAATCACAGATGATATAATGCCCGACGCGGAAGGGGTGCGTGATCAGGAGCAGGATTCCGCCCGCCACATTGGCCAGGCTCCCCTGCAGCGACATCCCGATGGCGAGCATCAGGGTGCCCAGCACCGTAACGACAGACGCGGTGTTGACCCCCAGCTGCCCGAGGATCATGGAAATCAGAAAAACACGCAGGGCGAAATCCACCGCCGATCCAAGAAACCGAATCAGGCCCGGATCCGCCTGGGTGCGCTCGAGCGCTCTCTTCGTCATTCTGTCCGCAAGCTTGATCAGTTTATTTCCGATCAGGTAAATGACGATACATACAACAATATTAAAGGCGAGCGAGCGGATTGCCGGCAGCAGGCTCTCCAGAAACCTCTGCAGATTGGAAACCGTCAGGTCGGACGGTTCGATCGGCTCAATCGCTTCAATAGGAAGACTTTCCGCCGCCGTACTGAAAATATCAACACTTTCCATAAAACTTCTATATTATCCTGATTATCCTATATTTCCTAAACATTACCAAAAAACCGGTGCGGAACAGCCGCACAAATCAATGCGTCAACCGGCGCAGGGTTTTTCTATGAAACCGGCGCCGCACACTTCTCCGAAGCCCGCGCAGACAGATGCCGCGCGAACGAATTCCGCGCAGAAAGATACCGCCCCGCGGGAACGGAGGTCATCACTTCCCGATCACTTTCCTGATCGCTGCCATCAGCTCCCCGTATTCCTCAAATGCCGGCAGGTCCGGGTTGTCTTCACGGATTTTGTCTGTCGTGCGGAACAGGAAACCGTCCTTTCCGGCCCTGATCATAGCGAGATCATTATAGCTGTCTCCGATCCCGATCGTCTCAAAGCCGATGGACTGCAGCGCCTTTACAGTCGAGTATTTGGAGTTCTCCACACGCATTTTGTGTCCGATGATCTCTCCGTCGGGGGCCACGACCAGTGAATTGCAGAACAGCGTCGGCCATCCCAGCTTCTTCATCAGGGGACTCGCGAACTCCGTAAACGTATCGCTGATGATGACTGCCTGTGTGATGCTGCGGAGTTCATCCAGAAACTCGCCCGCACCGGGAAGGGGATCGATCCTGGCGATTGTGTCCTGGATCTGCGGCAGGCCGAGCCCGTGCTCTTTCAGAATTGCTCTCCGGTACGCCATCAGTTTTTCATAATCCGGCTCATCCCTTGTCGTCCTTCTCAGTTCGGGAATCCCTGTCACCTCCGAAAAGGCAATCCAGATTTCCGGTACCAGCACGCCCTCCAGGTCCAAACATACGATATGCATCTGCCCGTCCTTTCCCTCTCATTTATTCTTCAGGGTCAATTCTCTGAAATTCACAATCATTCAATTCCCGTTTCCGAAATACCGTTTTGCCGCGCTTAATCTTAGACTGTCCGGTCTGACATGCAGACACTTCGTGTCTGATCGGCCATCCGGCAAAACCGTTCTATATCCTACCATGCCGTAAATAATTTTTCAAATAAAATCTGCAGCGATGCGGACGAAATAATCCCGCCACGCGGCAGGTGGATTATTCCTCCCCCGGTGCGGACGATAAAGAATACGCCGCGCGGCAGATGAAATACTCCTGTCCCGATGCAGACGTCATAATCCCGCCGCGCGGCAGAGGCCGGTTCTTTGCTGCATGGAACCGGATCCGCCGGCGCGGATGCTGTCCGTCACCTCGCGGGGAATCGTGAATTCCACAGCTCCCATATACGCGGGAGCCACTTCCATCTCATCAAAACAGATCACAAGCTCTCCGTCGTCGTTAAAGTAAAAATCCTGGTCCTCCCGGATCTGGCGGAAATCCGATTCCGGCTCCTCCACGGAATCCAGCCAGTAATCGACGTTCGATTCCGCCATCTGTCTGCGCATCTGCTCTTTGATATTTTCGCTGATTGGCGTGATGTAATCGACGTCCTCGCCGAACCAGTCCGCAAGGGAGACTCTCCGCCCGCTCTCCTTGTCGATGACAAAATGCGTCACCTGTTCGAATCCGTCCGCGGAAGCGGTGTAAGAGAGGACGCGCATGCAGAACCAGTCCGCTGTATCCGTCACGGTTCCGGGAAGGAAACGGAGGGAGTAGAAGCCGGTCTCCTCCTCGATACTTCTTTCAAAACTCGCGATATAACCCGCGGCTCTCTGCCTGATTTCCTCTGTAATCTGGGAAGCTGACAGAAGCGCCAGTACGGAAGGATCCGCTTCGTCCCCGGCAGCCTCCGCGGTCTCATCATAATAATCGATCCCGCTGTCGGCAAATACGTCATCGACGTCTGTCTGTCCTCCGGCAGTCTTAGCGGACTCTCCCGCAGCGCCGGCATCAGCGGAACTCCCCGGTTCTCCAGCAGCGCCGGCACCGGCGGCCCCGCCGGGTTCTCCCGCAGCGACAAATCCCGCGGAATCCTCCGCAGCGCCGGACGCCGCGGACGGCGACGTTCTCCGGGCGCCTTCCGCGTACGCAGGCTCTTCGGTTTCCAGATCATCGACTGCGCCTTCCGCTTCCGCAGATTCTTCGGTTTCCATATCTTCGACTGCGGATTCCGATTCCACCGATTCGGCGGCCGCAGTCATCACGGGCGCGTCCGCGTCATTCTGTACAGATCTGTCCGACATTTCCTGTTCAGAACGGTTCCCGTAAGTCATGGTCGCAATCTGCGACTCCTCGACATAGACGTCCGTCTGCGCGTCCTGATATTCGTAGGCACGGAACGTGACGGCGCGGAAATACGGGCCGACCAGCGGCAGGTTCCCGAAAGCGCCGGAGGCCCCCGGGCTGAGGTTCGGAATCAATATACTCAGGCACAGAATGGCGGCCAGGCTGGCGGCCCATTTCTGCGCGCGCAGTATTTTTCTTCTGTGTCCTTTGCGGCTGCGGCCGTCCTGCGATGCCGCCGGGACAGGAACCGAGTCCGCCTCACGGCTGCAGGAGACGGTCTCTTCCTCTTTCTGCGATGCTTCCTTGATATACTCGTCGCGGATGCCGCCCATGGCTTCCAGGAGGTCATATTTATTCATATCATTAATCCCTCATCTTCCAATACCTTTTTCAGGGAGCGCCGCATCCGCAGAAGGGTAACTTTGACATCACTTTGTCCCAGTTCATACATCTGCGCGATTTCGGAGACGGAGTCCATATAAAAATATCGTCTCACAAAGATCTTCCGCTGTTTTTCAGACACTGAATCCAGATATCTGTTGATCGCGGATTCCAGTACGTCTCTGTCCACTGATTCTTCCACATTGTTCGATGTGCCGGGGGCCAGCTCCCCAAGTTCCTCCAGAGACTCCGAAAGCCTGTCTCCGGTTCTCTTGAGCGCGTGCCCCGCGCGGTATCTTGAGATTGCAAGGTTTCTCGTGATTTTTCCCAGAAAAGCGCTCAGGCACGAGGGTTTTGCCGGCGGGATGCTGTTCCACGCCCCGAGCCAGGTGTCGTTGAGGCACTCTTCCGTGTCCTCCTCATTCCCCAGGATATTATAGGCAATCTTACGGCAGTATCTCCCATACGCGTTTGCTGTCTCTGCAATTGCCGATTCCTCCCGGTTCCAGAACAGTTCTATAATCCTGCTGTCGTCCATAAGGCCTCATTTCATCCGCGCCGTCCATCTGTCAGAAAGCGGTGCTTCTATAAATAAAAACGCAGATGTATAACGCGCGGTTACTATCTCTGCGTTGTCACAGTATAGTTCTCCTGACCGTCCGAAGTAATCGTGATCATTCCGTTCACGGAGCTGCGATAGACCTCCGCGTCGTTCTTTTCGAGCTTTTTGAGCACTTTCTTCGTGGCTTTTTCCTCCTTACTGTCGGTAATCACCGCGATTTCGGGCGACACGCTTTCGATCAGCTCCACTGTGTTGTCCTCCCTGCGCCCGTGATGCGGAAGCTTCAAAACATCGTAAGTCTCGTTGTGCGTATCCAGCCAGATCCCGATTCCTTCCTCCTCAATGTCTCCCGGAAGAAGCCACTCATCCTCCCCGTTATGAATCTCCACGATCAGGGAGGCGTCATTGTCGTTTTTCTCCTCCGCGTCGTAGCGGACCAGCGCGGCATCCACCGTAAAAACCACGTCCCCCATTGAAATTGTCTCGTCCGACGAGACACGGACGGCGGACAAGCCCTCCCTGTCGATCAGGGAAAGCAGAACGCCGCATTTATCCTCTTCCCCCACATAATCCGGCAGGTAAAAGGTCCCGACAGGAACGGAGGAGGCGATTGCCGCCGCGCCGCCCACGTGATCTTTGTCATAATGCGTGATGATCATCGCGTCCAGGGAGGTTACCCCCATTTTTTTCAGCAGGCGAAGGACTTCTCCCGCAGTCTCTTCATACCCGGCATCCACCAGAATATTGCCCTCCGAGTTTGAAAAAAGAATACAGTCCCCCTTCCCGACATCAAAAAAAACGGCCTCCAGCATCCTGGACTCCTCAGCGGCCCCGGCAGGTTCCTCGTCTTCCCGGACGGCTCCGCTTTGAGAATTCCGGCCGCACCCGCACAGGAACAGCACCATCGCCAGGAGGGAAAACAAAAAAAGAATGGATAACCTGTTTTCAGGTGTTCTTTT
>JAUNJS010000478.1:0-1089 GCA_030533125.1 Eubacteriales bacterium
GCGGCATTCACAGTATCAAGATGACGCTGCGACATTCTCAGCATCAAGATGACGGTTGTAGATCATCATCAGTACGGCCATGCCGATGATGATGGCATACCCGATCCAACTCCACAGATCCGGCAGCTGGTCGAAGAACAGAAATCCCCAGAGTGCGGAAAAGATGATCTGCGTGTAGGAGAAAACGGAGATCTCTTTGGCGGGGGCGCAGGAATAGGCAGTCGTGATCGAAAGCTGTCCGACGGCGCCGAAGCATCCCGCACCGAGGAGCAGGATCAGCTGCCTGAGGGACATCGGTTTGTAACCGATGACCAGCATAGGGAGCGTCACCATACAGGAAAAAGCGGAGAAAACCAATACGATGACAGCATTTCTTTCCTTCAGGGAGGAGAGTTTGCGGACAACGCTGTAAGCGGCTCCTGCGAGTGCTCCGCCCGCGAGCGCGATCAGACCGGCAAAAAGATTGGTGTTTTCAAAAGAGGGGTGGAGCACCAGGATACAGCCGAAAGTGACCGCGGCCAGGATCGCGATATGACCGGGCCGGATCGCCTCTTTCATCAGGAACACACTGAAGATGATCGCAAAGAAAGGGGATGTCTTGTTTAAAAGACTCGCGTCCGCCAGCAGCATGTGGTCGACGGCATAGTAGTTACAGAGGATGGAAGCGGTACCCAGCGCAGCGCGCAGCAGAAGATAGCCGGCACACCCTTCGCTGACCTGGAATTTCTGACGGGAGCGCACTAATGTTACGGTGGCGATCACCAGTGCCACAGAGTTTCTGAAGAAACTCTTCTCATAAGAGGGGAGGTTTCCGGAAAGCTTGACAAGTGTGTTCATGATGGAGAAGCCGAACGCGGCGAGGATGATGAAAAAGATTCCTCTGATCTTGCTGCTCCTGCCATTCTTTACAGTTCCTGAGCTGCCGATATGAGTAAGGCTATGATCGGGCACGAAGAGCACTTCCTTTCGTTTACAGTCACCTGCCCGGAAAATCCTTCCGGTAAACATCATTTCCTGCAGGCACAACGAAAAGTATTCCCGGAATTTCAATGCCTGCCTTTTCTTTACTATCACAGGGCTGCAGTAAGG
>JAUNJS010000478.1:1189-2572 GCA_030533125.1 Eubacteriales bacterium
GCGGCAGGGCCGCCTTTACCCTGTTAAAAAAGCATAGCACTGCAAATTGTCACGTTCCATATTCAAAACAGTGAAGTTGCTTCACAAAAAAGTTGAGTACACTTTGCGCATGTGCTACGATTGTAATGGATCATGAAACCGCTTTTGTCAGGAAACAAGGATCGATTCAATGACCACATCTCAGGAATATTTTATGACGGTTGTCAGCTGTCAGAGCGTTGCCCGTGCAGCGGAGCAGCTCTATTTGTCCCAGCAGAATTTAAGCAATCATATCAAGCGGCTGGAAAAACGATACGGCATGCTGTTTGTCCGGAAACCGAGATTTGAACTGACCCTTGCGGGAAAAGCTCTTTACGAAACGCTGCAGCAGATCCGTATTCTGGAACAGGGACTCGATACGCGGCTGGCGGAGATCCGGTCAAACCGGGAGGGCATACTGCGCTTTGGCATCCACTCGGTGCGGGCGCGCATGATCCTGCCGGGGGCGATGGCAGCCTTCAGGGAGGTCTATCCGAACGTACAGGTCAAGCTGTTCCTGCAAAACACCGCTCATAATGAAACGATGCTCCGAGACGGCAGAATGGACTTGTTTCTGGGCGTAAATCCACAGCATGACATGGATTTTGAATACATCCATCTGTCGGACGAGCCGATCCTTTTTGTGGCGTCCGAGCGGCTTTTGCAGGAACGCGGCATCAGAGCCCGGCAAGGGACAATTCCGATTTCATATCTGTCACGGTTTTCATTCCTTCTCGGTATGCCGGACAGCAAGTTCCGGATAAAAATCGTCGAAACGACCCGCGAAGCGGGTATCGAGCTTTCAGAAAAGATGAGTGTGGGCGATTACGAGCTCCAGCTCATGCTTGCCGCGCAGGGGGAAGGCGCATGCTTCTGCGATCAGATGATGATGCCGAAGATTGAGCAGATCAACCGGGAGCGGGAGGAAGGAGGGAAGCTGCGTGTGCTGGGAATCGACGGCCTGGACGCGACCAGCGACATCTCCGTCGTTGTGCATCGATTGGCTTATCGCTCAGACATTATGCAGGCATTTATAGAGTCATTGAAAAAGGCTGTCTGAAAAAAACGGGAATTACAAAAGGAGATATAGTATGGTATCCTGAAAGGTACCGGTAAGTCGGACATCTGAAAAGTGAATTCGGGGAGGAGGTATGTGAAATGATATGCCCGTATTGTGAAAGGGAAATGGAGAAAGGACTGATCGAGAGTCCGGAGCCGATCAACTTCATGAAAGAAGTGCGCGCCATAAATCGTCCAAAAGAAAATGATGGTGAATTCAACCTGGCAAAACCGAAATTCGGAAGACATGCGCATGTCGATTTATGGCTGTGCAGAGAATGCAGGAAAATAGTGATAGAGTATTAA
>JAUNJS010000479.1 GCA_030533125.1 Eubacteriales bacterium
GACACTTTCTAAGAGATTAGAAGGTGTCCTTTTTCTGTTGTGGTGAAGTTTTATTTTGAAGTCAGGAGTAGTTGTTAAAGCGAAGAGGTGCAGGGTGCTTCTTCAGACTTATGTGGGCGTGTAGTAGATCAGAGTATACTGCAATGCCTGCGTAAGAAGAAACAGGAGGTTAAAAAATGAACAGTAGAACAGCGTCAGGTGCAGCAGGACACATGAAACAGCACATGGGAATGACCTGCCGGAAAGGAGGCCGCCATGATTAAGCTTCGGTGGATGGGAACGCCAGACGAACTGATCTGGTTCCGCAGGCATCTGGAGGAGGATAAGAATCTCCGCCTCGAAAATGTCTCCCGTATTCTTCCGATCCGGACATCGAACCGGCACTTCAGGATGATGGGAGAAGTCTGCATGATCCAGCCGAAGGGCAGCACCATGACCTGGCTTTGCGGTCTGTACCGAATCGAGGAAGGCCTGCCGCACTTTGTCATCCTGACGAGAGAACCGGGGAATGAGATACGATTCATCCATGACCGGATGCCGCTGATCATGCCAAAGAACATGATAAACGTATGGATCCGTCCGGATGTGAAGCCGGAGGGAATGCTCGGCGCGACACTGACAGAGATGGTTTATGAGAAAGCCATATAAGCGTAAGCAAAATGTGATATCAATAAGGCGATGGCATCCTATGTAACAGGCCCAGGCCCTGGGACGTTATTCTTGACGAATCATATATGATTATCATATAATAATCATATATGGAGGTGATAAGATGAACGCGATCAAAGAATTAAGAAAAACGACAAATATGAGTCAGAGCAGATTTGCAACATATCTGGGAATACCGGTTGCCAATATTCAACATTGGGAGCAGGGAGTGTCCTCTCCTCCAAATTATCTGGTGTCCCTGATCTCACGTGTCATGAAATCTGATGGATATATCCAAAATGAATTGACATCGGAACAAATTGATGCAGTCAGGCAGACGCGCGCGACACTGGCTATAGAAGGCCTGTCACTGTCCGATTCAGAATTATCAAAAATTACAGATGTGGTTACTGGGAAAATATCCAGAGAAGAGTTTCAACGCAGACTGAAGGAGAATTAAAGCAGGGATGGGAAGCATAGATAAATATGTTTATCCTGGAACAGATATTCTGATCAATAAGTTTGATTGCCGTAATAAAGCAGAACTGGAAAAACTTGAGACACTTTCAACAGGTGCGAACCTTGCCTGGCTTCAGCTTCACCCAATTCGAGGGCAATTTGGCTTTCAACACTTAAAGGATATCCATTTTTTTATTTTCCAAGATATTTATGACTGGGCTGGACAGGTCAGAACTGTTGATATTGGAAAGAATAATCTTTTCTGCAGGTCACAGTTCATTGATTCATACGCGGAAAGCATATTTTCGTGCTTTTTTATGACTGCTATGAATGCAGAGAGGATAAAAGCAATTTCATCACTGCACTTGCAAAACATTATGCGGATATGAATGCGCTTCATCCCTTTCGAGAAGGAAATGGGAGAGCACAAAGAGAGTTTGCAAGAGAATTGTGCCTGGAGTGCGGATATGTATTGGATTTGACTGAAACAACGCATCAGGAAATGCTTGATGCCAGCATAACCTCTTTCAATATAGGGGATAACACTGGCTTCATTTCCATTTTCTCCCGTGCCGTGATTCCATATGATGAGTACAGAAACTATCAGCAGAAATTAAACACAACACTGTTCATTTTATCGAAAGATGACATGTGAAAAAGAGCATGTTATTCCGCGCTCTGCGGTCTGTACTGGATCGAGGAAGGCTTGCCCGCAAAACATCTTTTCTCTGTTAATCGAACTTTGGACCACCGTGGTCCAAAGTGACCAAGCATCGGGAGCAGGGGTATGTCCTGGCTCCATCTGCTTTAGCCGCATGACCGGACTTTGGACCATCGTGGTCCAAAGTGACTACGCCCTGGCAGCAGGGGGATGTCCTGGCTCCATCTGCTTCAACTGCTTGACCGTACTTTGGACCACCGTGGTCCAAAGTGGAGGCGGCAGAAACATCTTTTGCCTGGAAAATTGAGATATGAAAAAGAAGCGATACTCTTCTGATAATAGGAGGTATCTCTTCTTTTTTTGTCTTATGCGCTTTGACACGATCGCGATAAACACGATCGTTAAGAACAGGACCGGGGAAGTGAGCTCCTGCGATCTTCTGTTCATTGATGATCTGGAAGCCTTTCATCGTGAATATCTGTATCATACCGGACAGGTTGCGGAAACCTGTGTGGATCGGGATCTGTCAGCTGACAGTATGGTAATCGGCACATCTGCAATCATTGATACAGAAATTGATGGAGCTGTCGGGATGAACAGCGGGATTTTCAACAACCCGTTTATGATCTGGGGGAAATACAGAAAAAGGTTTTTCAGGTATTATCTGCCGGTATCCTTTCAGTTCCATCACACCCAGATGGATGGAGCTCACGCAGGAAGGTTCCTGGAAAATCTTCAGAAAGAAATTCATGATTTGAGGAATCGGTTATGAAAGAACTGGTATTGTATATCCACGGCAAGGG
>JAUNJS010000480.1 GCA_030533125.1 Eubacteriales bacterium
TCACGGAGGGAACCATGGCCGTCGCCGGCCTGAACCCGCACTGCGGCGAGCACGGTCTCTTCGGCTGGGAGGAAGTCAACGAGATCACTCCGGCTGTCGAGGAGCTGCAGGCGGAGGGATATCCCGTGGCCGGACCCATCGGCGCCGACTCCGTCTTCCACCAGGCGGCAATCGGGCGCTACAACAGCGTGCTCTCCCTGTATCACGACCAGGGACATATCGCCACCAAGACCCTCGACTTTGACCGCACCATCTCCATCACCAACGGCATGCCGATCCTGCGCACATCCGTGGACCACGGCACCGCCTTCGACATCGCCGGCAAGGGCATTGTGCGCGAGACCAGCATGGCCGAAGCCATCCTGCTTGCCGCAAAATACGCGCCGTTTTTCAAAAAAACTGACGCTGTCCCCTTGACACCCGCTTGACACCCGCGGCTTTTATTTCTACCGGTAAGATATATTGTAATTCTCCACAGGAAACTCTTGACCACTGCCAACATATGTGTTATATAATATATATAACAGGAGATGAATGGAATAGAATGCGGACAGCCCTGTTCCCGATTGACTGGAAGGGAGGTGAGCAGGATGGCAGCGGCATATAAAAACCCGAAAGACAAGGATCTGTACGCAGTGCTTGGCGTAAAACGGGACGCGGACGCGGCACAGATCAAAAAAGCATATAGAAAACTGGCAAAAAAATATCATCCGGATTCCAATGCGGGAAACGCGCAGGCGGAGCAGAGGTTCAAGGATATCTCTGAGGCCAACATGATCCTGGGGGACGAGGAAAAAAGAAAGATTTACGACGAGTTCGGCTATGCCGCGTTTGAGAGCGGCATGGACCCGAAGGAATACGCAAAGCGGATGCGGGAGGCACAGGCGGCAGGTTTCGGAGGTACAGGCGGCTTCGGAGGCTTTGGCAGCGGCGCCGGGTTCGGAGGCTTTGGCGGCTTCGGCGCCGGAGGGACCGGAAAATCCGGTTTTTATCAGAACGATGACGGCAGCTATACAAGCTTTCACTTTGAAGGCGGAGACGGAGGAGATTACAGCGATCTGTTCAGCCAACTGTTCAAAAATGGCGGAAAAACACGGTTCGGCGGCCGCGGCACCGGCTCGAACAGGACCTATACGGACGGCGGAGCCGGCTTTGACGATTACACCCGCTTCTTCAGGGGAGGCGGCCCCGGCGGCCGCACCGGATTTGAACAGGGAGGCGGCGCCTGGGACGTACCGGAGAACCTGGACGCGCAGACGGATGTCCGCATTTCGTTCAGGGATTCAGTCCTGGGATGCGACCGGGATATCCGCCTGATGAGAGAGGACGGCAGCGGTACGCAGACACTGCGTGTCCATATCCCCGCCGGGATCGACGACGGCAAGTCCGTTCGCCTGCGTGGCAAAGGACATGTTTCGCCGGACGGAAAGAGGAGGGGAGATCTCCTCCTGAAAGTGACTGTCGAGGAGGATAAGAACTATACGAGAAAAGGGGCGGATCTCTACACGTCGGTCAGCGTTCCGTTTACGACGGCCGTACTCGGCGGCGAGGCGGAAGTCCTGATGCCGGACGGGAAAAAGATCCTGTGCAAGGTGCCCAAGGGCACGGATGCCGGAAAAAAGATCCGGATCCGGGGAAAGGGAATCCGGGCGGAGAAGAGCAGCGCCGCGCCCGGCGATCTGTATGTCACCGTACAGGTGCAGGTGCCTAAAGACCTGACAGAGGCGGAACTGCAAAAGCTCAGGGAATTTGAATCGATGGTTAAGGCGAGAAAGAGCGGATCCACAAGGACCGCGTAAACGAAAGAAGCGCCGGTCTGACGGAAGTAAAGGGCTATTCCCTGCGAAAGCAAAAGCTGTAAAAGTCGTCCCGCGAAAGCGAAACTGCGGGTTGGAAAGAACAGCTTTTCTGATCCGGCAAAGAAAAAGGAGCATTCTCCGGTCGTGGAAACACGGAGGAGAATGCTCCTTTTCAGGTCTTTTGTATTAAACCTTATGTGTTAAGTCTCAAGTTTTGTGCTTTATTCTTTATGTCTTATTCCTCAAGACTTATGCGGCGGATTCACACAGCTGTACACAAATGAAGGAAGCATTTTTGGTCGTGTATGTTTCCTGTGTGCACTGCCGGATGTTCAGATTGATCAGCGAAGCATGGAGCCGGACATGACCATCTTCTGGACTTCGTTCGTGCCTTCGTAGATCTCGGTGATCTTGACGTCGCGGAGCAGACGCTCAACGCCGTACTCACGGCAGTAGCCGTAGCCGCCCATGTACTGAACAGCGTGACGGCAGACATCGTTGGCAATGCTGGAAGCGAACATCTTAGCCTGTGCAGCGTAGAAGCCATAGTTCTCATGGTTGTCCTTCGCGACAGCGGCCTGCCAGGTCAGCAGACGGGCTGCATTGATGTTGGCTTGATCCTCAGCCATACGGAACTGGGTGTTCTGGAAAGCGGTGATGGGCTTGCCGAACTGCTTACGCTCTTTGCAGTACTTGATGGCTGCATCGAGAGCGCCCTGTGCAAGACCGACAGACTGTGCAGCGATACCGATACGGCCGCCGTCGAGAG